>VAXA01000234.1 GCA_005883365.1 Actinomycetota bacterium | reverse complement strand
TCCGCGAGCTCATCTGCGGTCGGGCGTTCGCTCACGATCTCTTCGCCTCTATGGCCAGCGTTGGCGTGGCGTGGCGACGCCACCTGGCGTGGTATGGCGACACTGCCGCGATTTGCAGGGACTTCAGGTAAGCGATGGTCACGAGAGTGTCTCCAGGAGGTGGCAGATCTCGTACTCGACCTCCGCGCCGAGGCGGCCGAGGATCGCAAGCTCGACGCTCCGGTCCTGTCCAGTCAGGTGCCGCTGCGCCTGCGTGAGACAGCCGATCGCCCAGCCGACGTTGCCCGCGAGCTCCCAATAGTCGAGCTCCTCGCGACGAACGCCGAAGCCGGTCAGCTCGTTGTAGCGCTCGAGGTACGGCTCGACCTCGCCGATCCCCCCGAGCCGGCGGTCGTCCACGCCGAAGCGCCACGCCCGGACGAGTGCAAAGGCGAGGTCCCGTGCCGGATCGTCGAGGTGCGCGAACTCCCAGTCGAGGACGCCGACCAGGCCGTTCTCGTCGACGACAAGGTTGCCGATCCGGAAGTCGCCATGGACGACGACGGGCGGTCGCGGCGGCGGCCGGTGCTCGCGCAGCCACCAGAGGCCAAGCTCGATCGCCGGGTGCGGCTCTCCGATCTCGTCGAGCTCCTCGACCAAACGTTCGACAGGCGCCTCGTCGAGGAACGCCAGCAGTTCCGGCCGCAGCGCGTGGATCTTGGCCAGCTCCTCGGCCATCTGGACCGGCAGCCGGTCCGGCACGTGCATGCGCACGATGCGGCGCCCGATCGTCTCGCCGTCGAGCCGCTCCATGACGAACGCCTCGCGCCCGTCCAGGTCCTCGATGTACGCGATCGGCTCCGGCACCTTCACGCCGGCCTCGTGAGCGGCGCGCAACACCTCGAACTCGTGGCGCAGCGAGAGCGTGTGCCGGTGGATGACGCCGCCGCCGGCGCGGCGAACGAGCAGGCGTCGGTCCCCGGTGTCCACCGCCCACGCCTCCTTCGACGCGCCGCCGGGGAGCAGCACGGGCTCGGAAATCTGCCCGAGCATCGCCTGGAGCGCCTCGCGCATGTCTGCGATCATCGCCGCTGTGGTCGACCGGCGCGAGCGCGTTCGCGCGTTCATGGAGGAGCACGTCTATCCGAACGAACGCGCGCTGACACTGGAGGACGAGGCGGCCGATGCGCTCGTGCCCGAGCTGCAGGCAAAGGCCAAGGAGGCAGGTCTCTGGGCGCCGCACCTTCCGCCCGAGGCGGGCGGATCGGGGAGCGGATTCCTCGAATACGCGTATCTCAACGAGGAGATCGGCCGCAGCTTCGTCGCGCAGCTGATCTTCGGCTGCCAGGCGCCGGACGCCGGGAACGCGGAGATCCTCCACCTCTACGGCACCGACGAGCAGAAGGAGCGCTTCCTCCGGCCGCTCGTCGCCGGCGAGGTGCGCTCCTTCTTCGGCATGACCGAGCCCGAGGTCGCGGGCTCCGATCCGACGCTCCTCCAGGGCCGCGCCGAGCGCGATGGCGACGACTGGGTGATCGACGCGCACAAGTGGTTCTCGTCCGGAGCCGACGGCGCAGCGTTCGCGATCGCGATGGTCGTGACCGAGCCGGAGGCCGAGCCTCACCGGCGCGCCTCGATGATCCTCGTCCCAACCGACACGACCGGCTACGAACTCGTCCGCCGAATTCCGGTCATGGGACACGAGGGCCGCGGCTGGGGGACGCACTGCGAGACGCGCTTCACCGGGGTCCGCGTGCCGCTCGCGAACACACTCGGCGGGCTCGGCGACGGCTTCCGGATCGCGCAGAAGCGCCTCGGGCCGGGCCGCATCCTCCACGTCATGCGCTGGCTCGGGCAGATGGAGCGCGCCTTCGAGCTCATGTGCGCCCGCGCGCTCGAGCGGGAGGCCTTCGGCAGCCCGCTCGCCGAGAAGCAGACCGTCCAGAACTGGATCGCCGAGTCGGCTGCCGACATCCAGGCCTGCCGGCTGATGACGCTGCAGGCGGCGCATCGGCTCGACGAAGGAGACGAGGCGCGAGTCGAGATCTCCCTGATCAAGTTCCACGCCGCACGCGTGCTCGGCGAGGTGCTCGACCGGGCGATCCAGGTGCACGGCGGCCTCGGCCTCACCGAGGACACGCCCCTCGCGCTCATGTGGCGGATGGCGCGCGGCGGGCGGATCTACGACGGCCCCGACGAGGTGCACAAGGCCGTCGTCGCGCGACGTATCCTCCGCGACTTCGAGGACGGTGGAACATGGCGCTTCACGTAGTGCTGCACGGTTCGCGCGTGCGGCTCCAGCCGCTCGAGGATCATCACCACGACGAGTTGTTCGCGATCTCGCGCGATCCGCGCATCTGGGCGCTTCAGCGGGTCAGCGCCCACGAGTCGCCCGAGCTGTTCGACGAGTGGTACGCCTCGATCCAGATGGGCTTCGCGCACTACTTCGACGACCGCCTCGTCGGTCACACGAGCTACGCCAACGACCGCCCGCACGACCTCGCGGTCGAGATCGGCAACACGTGGCTCGTCCCCGACGCGTGGTCGAGTGGCGCCAACGCCGAGGCGAAATACCTGCTCCTGCGCCATGCCTTCGAGGACGAGGGCTATCGTCGCGTCTCCTTCAAGACGGAGTCGACGAACGAGCGCTCGCGGGCCGCGCTCGAGGCGCTGCCGGCCCAGCTCGAAGGGATAGCGCTCAAGGACATGGTCGTGCGAGGCGGCGAGCGGCGCGACTCCGCGATCTACGCCGTGATCGACGACGACTGGCCTAACGTGAAGGCGAACCTCGAGCGACGGCTTGCGCGCCGCGGATGATCGTCGACGTCGTCTACGAGACCCACTCTACGAGCGAGGACAACGAGGCTGGGATCGCGACCGGCTGGTTGCCGGGCCGGCTCTCGGCGGCGGGGCGCGAGCGGGCCCGGGAGCTGGGGGAGCGCCGGCGCGACGACGGGATCGCCGTCGTCTTCACTTCGGACCTCGGGCGCGCGGTCGAGACGGCCGAGATCGCGTTCGGGGGCTCGGCGCTGCCACTCATCGAGGACGCGCGCCTCCGCGAGTGTGACTACGGCGAGCTGAACGGGACTGCCGAGCCGCTGCACGATCGCGTCGCGTACCTCGACAGGCCGTATCCCGGCGGCGAGAGCTGGCGGCAGGCAGTGGAGCGGGTGGCGGGCTTCCTCGACGAGTTGCGCCAAGAGCGTGACGGCGAGCGGGTGCTCGTGATCGGCCACAGCGCCACGCGGCTCGCCCTCGAGGTAGTGGCGAACGGCCGGGAGCTCGACGAGCTCATCGGCGCGCCCTTCATCTGGAAGCCGGGCTGGGAGTACGTCCTCTCGCCGTAGGCTCCCTCGCCGCCAGCTCGCGCTTGAGCCGCGAACGTGCGCGGTGTAGCCGGACGCGCACAAGGTTCACTGGAACGCCCGTGACAGCAGCAACCTCTCTCGGCGTCAGACCTTCCCACGCAGTCAGGAGGAGTACCTCGCGTTGGCGTTCCGGCAGCGCCATGATTGCGACGCGGAGAGCAGCCGTCCGTTCGTCGTCGGCCGGGTCGACGGTCGGACCCGCATCACGAAGGACGCAGGCCAGCCGATCGATGACGGCTTGCAGTGCGAGTTCCCGACTCGCCCCGCGCAGGATCACGTTTCGCGCGACGCCGAACAGCCACAGTCGCGCCTCGCCGCCTTCAGGGACCGAGTCGAGCTTCCGCCAAGCGATCAGATAAGTCTCGGCGACCACGTCTGCAGCGTCCTCCGCGCTGTCGGTGCGCCGAAGAGCGTAGGCGAGCAGATCGCGACGCGTCTGGTCGAAGAGTTGCCCGAAGCGGGCTTCTGGAGCCTCGCCCGCACGCCTCACGAGCCACCGCCTGCGAGGAATTGCCCGTATTTTGCGCCGAGCGCTGCCTTCGAGAGCCTGCCCCAGTCGTCCCGATGGAGCGCCAGCTGCCGTCTCCAGCCGGGATCGCTCGTCCAGCACTTGTCGCCGTATCCGCTTTCGAGGAGGTGCTCCACGCGGCCGCGATCACCGGCGAGCACCGCATCGCGATAGGGCAGCATCCAGCCGAAGAGCGTGTACTGCATAAAGCCGCCGTCGCCGCGCACCGACGGGTTGGGATGCGGATCTTCGTCGGTGACCGCCTTCCAGCCCGGCACCTGAGCGACGACCTGGGCGGCGCGGGCCGCGCCGGCGTTGTCGCCGGCCAGCTCCGCGTCCCGCCAGCTCCGTACCCACGCGCAAAAGGCGCTCGCCGCGAACCAGCCGTGGAGTGCGCCGGTCGAGACGAGCCCGGAGCCGCTGTCCATGCGGATCTCATCCGCGATCAGGAACTCGCGCCAGGACTCGTAACCCGCCGGGTACGGGATGTCCGAAGCCACTTGAAGGGCGACGGCGCGAAAGTCGGGTGCGGCCGGGTCTAGCGCCTCGCCGGGACCGCCCATCGCCGTCTCGGCCTTGCTCGGGAAGATGCCGGTATGGGCGCTGAACAGTCCAGCACCGGCCGCGACACCGCCGCCGATCAAGAGCGCTATCGCCGTGACCACGATGGCGACGCGAGGCCGGGGTGCGGACAAACGCCTGCGCGGTCCGCTGGGCTGCCGCACGATCGCCTGCGCAATCTCGTCGAGCGCGGCCTCGAGATCGGGGGTCGCTACGGGCATCGAGGCCATCGGGTCGGCCTGTCTGAGGTGAGCGGTCATCGGTTGGCGCCTCCTGTACGCGAGTCACCTCTTCATCTCGCGGCGGCTGCCGTTCATTACAACGCGCTTCGAACGATCTGCGTGCAGCGGGCGCTCGCGACGAGCTCGCCGTCCTGGTACAGCTCGGCGGCGCAGAAGACGACGCGCCGGTTCCGCTGCACGACCCGGCCCTCCGCCCGCAACGTGCCGGGCCGCGCCGAGCGGTGGAACTCGGTGCGCAGGTCGGCCGTGAGGAAGTCCTCGTCCTCCGCCATCAGCGTCCAGCACGCGCCGCCCATCGCGGTGTCGAGGAGCGCCGCGACCATGCCGCCGTGCACGATCGGCCCGCTCGGCGCATGGAAGCAGTACTCCGGGGTCGCGTCCCACTCGAGCACCGCGCGGCCGTCGGCCTGCTCGACGCCGCGGTAGCCGAGCGTGTTCCAGACGTGCGGATCAGGCGGCGGCGCCTCGCCCCACGGCTTCCTCGCGCGGGGACTCATCGCGGTCCCGGAACCCCTGGGAAGCGGAACGGCTCGACGCGATTCGGCTGCACGACCCACGCGTGGCCCGTCTCGGGATCCTCGAGCACGCGCAGCGCCGCCTCGGCGACGAAAGCTGCGGACATGAGCGGGATGTCTGCGCGCTCCCGCAGCTCCGCGGCCAGGAGCGGCGTATCGGTGAAGCCTGGGCAGAGCGCGTTGAGCCGGATGCCGCGCTCCAGCAGTCCCGGCGCCGCCGCGCGGACCCAGCCGATGACTGCGTGCTTGGTCGCGGTGTAGGCGGGATCGAGTGGCAGCGATGTGAGTCCGGCGAGCGAGGCGGTGGCGACGACTGAGCCGCCTGAAGGCATCAGCCTCGCCGCGAGCTCGCGGGTCCCGTACACGACGCCTCCGAGATTCGCACGGAGAATGCGGTTCCACTCCTCGTTCGTCAGCGCCGCCACGTCCGGGCACCCGCTGCCGGTGCCGGCGTTGAGGAAGGCCGCGTCGAACTCGCCCTCGAGCGACCGCCAGGCCTCCGGCTCGCCGACGTCGAACTCGGGCAGGTCGAGGACGGCCGTCTCCGTCTCGCCCAGCGCTGCGACGATCGCAGCGCCGATTCCGCCGCGGCCGCCCGTGACGAGAGCCCTCAAGTCTCGACGCTCGGCGCGGGCTCGGCCGCGAACTGCTCCCGGAGCGCCGTCTTGCGGAACTTGCCGACGCTCGTCTTCGGGATCTCGCCGACGAACTCGATCCGGTCGGGCAGCCACCACTTCGCGAACTGCGGGGCGAGGAACTCGCGCAGCTCGTCCGGCGTCGCCGCGGCGCCCTCGCGGAGCACGACCGCCGCGAGCGGCCGCTCGCCCCACTTCTCGTCTGGCACGGCGATAACTGCCGCCTCGGCGACCGCCCGATGAGCCATGAGCGCGTTCTCGAGCTCGACGGAGGAGATCCACTCCCCGCCGGACTTGATCACGTCCTTCGAGCGGTCCTTGATCTGGATGAAGCCGCGCGGATCCATGGAGACGATGTCGCCGGTGCGGAACCAGCCGTCGTCCGTCCAGCGGTCGGCGCACTCGGGCGCATCGAAGTACGAGGCAGCCACCCACGGCCCGCGCACCTCGAGCTCGCCCATGGACTCGCCGTCCCACGGCACATCCTCGTCACCGGCGCGGACGCGGATCTCGACGAACGGGAGCGGGAAGCCGGCCGTCGCCTGGAAGTCCCAGCGCGTCTCGGAGGCCGCCTCCGCGAGGTCGTACGGGAGGGCGACGGTGGACGCAACGGGGGACGTCTCGGTCATTCCCCAGCCTTGGCAGATGCGCAGCCCGTGTCGCCCCTCGAAGGCCGCGATCATCGCGCGCGGCACCGCTGAGCCGCCGACGAGCATGGCCTTCATCGCGGAGAGATCCCAGCGGCCGGGCTCGGCGTCGAGGCGCGCGAGGATGCCCATCCAGATCGTCGGCACCCCCGCGGCCCAGGTGACGTGCTCGTGCTCCATGTTCTCGAGCAGGCTGTCGGGGTCGAGGTGCGGGCCGGGGTAAACGAGCTTCGCACCCTGCATCGTCGCGAGGTACGGATAGCCCCACGCGTTCGCGTGGAACATCGGCACGACCGGCATGACGGCGTCGCCGATGCCGACGCTCATGCCGAGCGGGTTGTTCGCGCCGACGCCAAGCGCGTGCAGGACGGAGGAGCGGTGCGAGTAGACCACTCCGCGCGGCCGGCCCGTCGTGCCACTCGTGTAACACATCGCCGCCGCCTCGCGCTCGTCGAGCTCCGGATCCTCCCACTCCTCCGGATCGGCGGTCGCGAGCAGCTCCTCGTACGAGTCCTCCACGACCCAGACGTGCTCGATCGGTGTCTCCGCCCGGAACTGCTCGAGCAGGGGCAGAAGCGCGCGGTCGACGATCACCCCGCGGTCGCCGGCGTGGCTCGCAATGTAGGCGAGGTCGTTCTGGTGGAGGCGGAGGTTGAGCGTGTGGAGGACGAAGCCGCCGCACGGGACGCCGAAGTACGCCTCGTGGTGCTGGTGGTGGTTCCAGCACAGCGTCGCCACGCGGTCGCCGCGCTCGAGGCCGGCCTTGCGCAGCGCAGCTGCGAGCTGCCGCGCGCGCTGCAGCGTCTCGCGGTGGTTCGTGCGGTGGAACGAGTTGTCGGGGAGGCGGGTGACGATCTCGCCGTCGCCGAAGAACGTCTCCGCCCGGCGCAACAGGTGCGTGAGCGTGAGCGGGAAGTCCATCATCTGCCCGTCCATCCGGCTCATCTTCCTACGTCAGCAGTGTGTCCGCGACCTCGAGATGCAGCTCGGCCGGCCGGCGGCCGAAGCCCTCGAGCCAGAGGGCGCGCTTGTAGAAGCGGTGCAGCGGATGCTCCCACGTGAAGCCGATGCCGCCGTGAACCTGGATCGACCGTTCGCACGCGGTGACCGCGGCCTCGGTCGCGAACGCCTTCGCCGCGGCGGCGGCGACC
>VAXA01000231.1 GCA_005883365.1 Actinomycetota bacterium | reverse complement strand
AGGTGAATGGCGACCGTGTCGCCGACCACGACGGGATCCTCGCCAACCCGAACTGCTGCACGATTCCGCTCGCGTGCGTGCTGAAGCCGCTGCACGATGCCGCGGGGCTGCGTCGCGTGCGCGTCTCCACGTACCAGGCCGCTTCGGGCAAGGGCGCGAAGCGCGCCGAGCAGCTTAAGGAGGAGCCTGTCGAGCAGCACGACGTCGGCTTCGACTGGACGTGGGAGGGTGACGAGACCGACGAAGAGTCGAAGATCCGCGCGGAGACTCGGAAGGTCCTCGAGCTCCCCGAGCTGCCGATCAGCGCCACCATCGTGCGGGTTCCCGTGCTCGTGGGCCATGCGGAGTCGGTCTGGATCGAGTTCGATGACGAGCTCACCCCCGAGCAGGCCGAAGGGTTGCTCGCCGAGGCCCCGTCGGTGCGTTTGGTCGATGCACCGACGCCGGCTGCGTCCGCACGGACCGACGACGTGCTCGTCGGCCGGGTGCGTCGCGATCGCGCCGGCGAGAACGGGCTTGTCCTGTTCCTCGCCTGCGACAACCTCAACAAGGGTGCCGCGCTGAACGCCGTTCAGATCGCGGAGAGGGTGCTCGACACCGCATGGCGTCCGTTGACGTCGGCGTAGGACTCCTCGGTTACGGCACCGTCGGCTCGGCCGTCTCTCGGATGCTGGCCGAGAGCGGTGACGAGATCGAGCGCGCGACCGGGCACAGGCTGACGGTCGTGCGCGCGCTCGTGCGCGAACCGGCGAGGGAGCGAGGCTTCGCGCCGGGCGACGGGGTGCTGACGGACGATTTCGCGCAGCTGCGCGACGACCCTCGCGTCGACGTCGTCGCCGAGGTGATGGGCGGGCTCGAGCCGGCCGGCGGCTACGTGCGCGAGCTGCTCCGCGCCGGTAAGCCCGTGGTGTCCGCCAACAAGCAGCTCGTGGCTCGCGAGGGGGCAGAGCTCTTCGCGCTCGCGTCGGACGCCGGGGTCCAGCTGCGCTTCGAGGCGTCCGTCTGTGCGGCGGTACCGGTCGTGAAGGTGCTGCGCGAGTCGCTGGTGGCTGAGAACGTGCACCGCATCCTCGGCATCGTCAACGGGACGACGAACTTCGTGCTCTCGCGGATGGAGCGAGGCGGCACGTATGCCGAAGCGCTTGCCGAGGCGCAGGCTCTCGGCTTCGCCGAGGCGGATCCGGCCGACGACGTCAGCGGCGCCGACGCGGCCGCGAAGATGGCGATCCTCGCGACGGTGGCGTTCGGCTCCCGCGTGCTGCTCGACGACGTGGAGTGCCGCGGGATCGAGAGCGTCGAGCCGGCGCACGTATCGGCTGCCGCCGGGTTCGGCATGGCCGTCAAGCTGATCGGAATAGCGACGTTCGCCGGCGCAGCGGTCGACGTCCGCGTGCAGCCGGCGTTCGTCGAGCAAGGCCATCCGCTGGCCGGCGTGGAGGGAAGCTCGAACGCCGTGGTGCTGCAGGGCGACGCGATCCGCGAGGTCACGCTCGGCGGGCCGGGCGCCGGCGGGATCGAGACGGCATCCGCAGTCGTCGCCGACCTCGTCAGCGTCGTCGGCACGTCCGGCACGGGCTTTCTCCAGAACGACGCCTGCTGGCGCGAGCTGCCGAGGCTCGATCCGTCCGGCTGGCGCGCACCGTTCTACGTGCATCTCGACGTCGCCGACCAGCCGGGTGTGCTCGCCCATGCTGCGACAACCTTCGCCGAGCATGGGGTCTCGATCGCGCGGCTCGTCCAGCAGCTCGAGCCTGGCCGTGCCGCCCTCGATCTCGTGCTGCACGATGCGATGATCGGCGCCGTGGAAGCCGCGCTCGACGAGCTCGCGGGCTCGCCGGAGGTGCTCGGCCGGCCGTTCCTCGCGCCGGTGATCGCTGCGTGACGCCGATCACGCTGGGTCCGATCACTTTGGGCGAGGGGAACACGCCGCTGCTCGCCGCGCCGCGGCTCGGCGAGCGCTACGGGTGCGAGCTCTGGCTGAAATGGGAGGGCGCGAACCCGACGGGTTCTTTCAAGGACCGCGGCATGGCGGTCGCGACAACACGCGCGGTGGAGCGCGGTGTCACGCGGCTCGTCTGCGCATCGACCGGGAACACGGCGGCGTCGTGTTCCGCGTACGCGGCGCGCGCCGGGATCGAGGCGGTGATCGTCGTGCCCGCGGGCGCGATCGCGTCCTCCAAGCTCGTACAGGTGCGCGCGGTCGGCGGCCGGATCATCGAGATCGAGGGCTCCTTCTCCGAGGCATTCGCACACGCGGAGCAGCTCGCAGCCGAGCCAGGGTCCACCTTCGTGAACTCGGGCGGGAGCGAAGACCGAATCGAAGGGCAGATGCGGGTCGCCGCCGAGATCGCCGAGCGGCTCGGCCGCGTTCCCGACGTCGTGACGCTGCCCTACGGCGGCGGTGGCAACACGCGCGCCGTCGCACGCGGCTTCGAGGAGCTCGTGGGCGCGCTGCCGCGCCTGTACCCGGTGGAGGCGGCGCGGCGCCCGGACACGGTCGCATCCGCGATCCGCATCACCCAGCCGGTGCACGAGAACTGGGTGCACGAGGCGGTCGAGCGCTCCGGCGGGGCGGTCATCACCGTCAGCGACGTGGAGATACTCGACGCCTGGAAGGAGCTGTGCACGCTCGAGGGCGTCTTCTCCGAACCCGCGTCCGCGGCAGGCATCGCGGGTCTCGCCCACGGCTCAGGGGCAGCGAAGGAGTGCGTCGTCTGCATCGTCACCGGCCACGGGCTGAAAGATCCGGCAGCGGTCGACGCATGACGCGGTTTCGCGCACCGGCGACGACGGCCAACCTCGGTGCAGGCTTCGACGTCGCCGGCGCCGCGCTCGATCTTTGGAACGAGCTCGAACTGACAGAGGGAGACGGCGCGGACGAGTCGCATCTCGGCGTGCACGCCTTCTCCGTCTACGCGTCCCCGGCCGACTTCAAGTTCGAGTGGACGGACCGCATCCCGCGCGCGCGCGGCCTCGGTTCGAGCGCGGCGATCATCGCGCTCGGCCTCGTCGCCGGCGCGTGGGCGGCGGGTGTCGAGCCGAGCGTTGAAGAGCTGCTCGAGGCGGGACTGCCGCTCGAGGGGCATGCGGACAACCTCGCGCCGGCGCTTGCGGGCGGCGTCTGCCTGACGTGGGACGGTCATATCGCACGAGTGGCGGACGACCTGCCGGGGCTCCCGATCGCTGTGATCCCCGAGGAGTCCCTCTCGACGGCTGCGTCGCGGCAAGCGCTGCCCGACGCCGTGCCGCGCGAGGACGCGGTCTTGACCGTCGCGCGCGCGGCACTGCTCGGCGCGTCGATCGCGTCGAGTGACGCGCGCCTGTTCGCGGCGAGCAACGAGGACCGCCTGCACGAGCCTTACCGCGCTGCGACGGCTCCACATCTGCTCGAGCTGCGCTCCGACCTCCCCGAAGGCGCGCTCGGCGCAACTCTCTCGGGGTCGGGCCCGACGGTGATCGTCTGGGCCGAGCAGGACATCTCGGACGAGTTGCGTTCGCGGTATCCGCAGCATGAGGTGCTGGCCCTTCGCGTCTCCGCGGACGGCGCGGCGCGAACCCCGGAAGATTGACCATTTCTTAATCCGCCGCATCTACATTCGCCTCGAATGAAGACGCTGCGGAGAGTCGCTCTGGCCCTGGCTGCCGGCGCGATGGGCCTCGCGCTCGGCGGAGCTGCAGCGGGAAGCACCTCGAAGAGCCGCCCCAAGGTCCGGCACATTCAGGGCCGGATCGAGGCCCTTGCGCTGGACGGAAGCCGCATCGCCTATGACGTCGGCCCGCAGGGCGTCGCGAACAAGGTGCTCGTCTGGAACGTCAGCACCGGCAAGACAACGACCGTCAGCGGCAAGCACACGCGTAGCGCCGACGACAGCAGCACCGGCTCCGGCGTGATCCAGCTCGCAATCGCCGGCTCACGCGTCGCGTGGCTCGTCAACGTGGGCGGCAACACCGAGGGCGACGACTACCTCTACTCGTCATCGGTGACGAAGCCGAAGGAGCGGGAGGTAGCGACCGAGCAGCGCCTCGGCGAGAGCTGTCCCGGTCGCAGCCAGACGAACTGCGCCGGGCAGTGGCTGGGCGGACTCGTCGCTTCCGGGAATCTGATCGCGCTCAACCGGTGGACGACAGATGCCGCCGGCTCGGTCATCGACGGCGGGCTCTACGTCCTCAGCGGAACAACTATGAAAACGGTCGCCAACGGCGGGATAACGGTCGAAGCGGCCTCGGCAGACGGAGGACGCGTCGCGGTGCTGCACCCCGGCATCGGGGTGGTCGTCTATTCGTCGGCCGGCATGTTTCTACTGACGGTGAGCGTGCCGAGCGCGGCGGCGACGGCGCTCGGCGGTCACAACCTCGCCGTGCTGACGACGACGCGACAACTCGAGATCTGGGACACCCGCACGGCGAAGCTCCGGAAGACGTTCGCCGTCGCCGGCAGCCCGAAGCAGCCCCCCGGGAACCTCGACGTGCAGGGCAACATCGCGATCTACACGACGGGGCCGTCGCTCCATGCCGTCAACCTGTCGAGTGGCAAGGACCGGGCGATCGGGAAGCTTCGCGGCAGCGTCGCCTTCGCCCACGTCAGCAGCGCCGGCGTCGTCTACAGCACCGGCCGCTTCCGCAGCAAGGGAACGCTCGTCTTCCTGCCCTTCGCGCGCGTCGCCGCGGCGGTCTCCGGCTAGGGCCGCTGCGGCTCCGGCGCCGGCAGGAACGCCTCGCGCACGCGGGCCAGCACCTGCTCCCGCCTCCCCTCCTCCACAGGCTGCAGCCCACCGAGCTCGAGCCGCGCGAGCTCGACGCGCCCGTGCGCGCGCACGGGCAGGAAGCCGAAGTCCGCGAGGAAGTCGGACGGGAAGATCGTCCGATGGACGTGGAAGCGCTCGTAGTTCGTCTCCCCTTCGGGGTAGCGGTAGGCGAACGTCTCGAGCGCGCGGGCTCCGCGCTCCCTGACGTCGCCGATCGCCGTGAGGAAGAGCGACTGCATCACCCACGGCCGGGACGGGTCCGTCAGGTAGGCGCAGGTGACGAGGACGGCATCGTCGCTCGGGGGCCCGGCCGGCAGCTCGCGCGCTCGCGGGAAGAGCCCCGCCGGCCCGTACTGCATCGACCCGAGCAGCCGCCCGTCGTCGTCGTGGTAGACCGTTCCCCAGGCGCCCCACTCCTCCTCGGCGTCGCGAATCCACTTGCGCTTGTCGGTGCTGCGCCCGTTCCGCGTCTGCCACCAGATGCACTCGTGGCAGACGGTCGGCGCCGTCTCGAGCGTCGCGCCCGTTAGTCCGGAGATGCGGGTACTCATTCGCTCGGCCCCACGGAGTCGACGACGACCTCAACCGCCGCCGGATAGACGTCGGCCATGCCGAGGAGGTACTCCCGCACCCGCTTCTGGACGAGCCTGCCGACCGCGGGGATCGAGGCCCCCCACTCCGTGACGACGTGCAGCTCGACCCGCACCGCCCCGTCGACGCCCGAAACCCGGACCGCGTGCCGTCGTGGGAGGGGACTGTCCGCAAGCCCTCGCACTCCCTCAACCTCTCGCGCCGCGTCCGCGGCGTAGCGGGCGAGGATCTCGGTCGAGATCGACGCCTGGCCGGCCATAGCAAGGCTCAGCCTAGCTCGCTCTAAGCACGAGCTCGGTCGCCTCGGGACGCGCGGCGAAGCGGAACGGGACGAACGTCGTGCCGAGCCCGGAGGAGACGTGCATCGTCGCCGCGGCGTTTCGGTAGACGCCGGCATTGAACGGCGCGCGCGGATGGGCGAAGCGCACCTTCCCACCCGGGAACGGGAGTGCGATCTGACCGTCGTGCATGTGTCCCGCGAGCACGAGGTCGAAGCGGCCGGGCTCGAGCTCGTCGAGGACGCGTGGGTAGTGGCAGAGGAGGATCGAGAGATCGGCTTCGCGGGCAAGGTTGTTGGGGTCGAGCCGCGGCCGGCCGCGAACGATGAGCCGCGGGTCGGCGCCCGCGACCCAGACGCTGCGGCCGCGAAGCTCAAGCAGCCGACCCTCGTCGCGCAGCAGCGTCGCGGGCTCGAGCTCCCGCAGGTTGGACGCGCGCGCCTGCGGATCGCGGCTGATCGCCAGATCGTGGTTGCCGAGCACCGCCACCGTCGGCCGGGGCAGGACCCGCACGAGACGCCGCAGCATCGGCTCGCCGCGCGGATGCGTCAGGAGATCACCGGTGATCGCGACGAGGTCCGGGCGCCGTTCCCACGTCCAGACGGCCGCCTGCCATGCCGCGCCGACGCCCGGCGAGGGGACGCCGAAGTGGAAGTCGGAGAGGTGCGCGATCCGGAGGCCGTCCAGCTCCTCCGGCAACCCGGGCAGCTCGACGTCGAGCACACGCCGCCTCAGCCAGCCGGCCTCGAGCTTCGACTGCCACGCGTCGAGCGAGAGGTGGCAGAGCGGGCACGGCGTGACCATCACGTCCGCCCCGGCCTCGACCGCCTGCTCGATGGGCTGGATGAGCTCGCCCATCGCCGTCTCCTCCCGCGCCTGGATGATCGGGAAGCCGCAGCACTTGATCTTCGCCGGGTAGTCGACCGCCTCGCCGCCGCACGCCTCGATGATCCGCTCGAGCGACCACGGGCGGTCGGGATCCTCGAAGCCTAGGATCTTCGAGGGGCGCAGGATCTGGCAGCCGTAGAAGGGCGCGACCTTCAGCCCCTTGAGACCGCGGTGCGCGACCTCCTTCAGCTTCTCGTAGCCCGGGCCTTCCGCGATCTCCCAGAGCAGGTGCCGCACCTCGACGCCGCCCGAGTACCGCGGCACGCCGACCGTCTCGAGGTTCTCGTTCACGCGGGCGAGCAGCGCGGAGTCGCCCTGCAGCATGTAGTTGGCCTGGCGCAGGTTGAGCGTGCAGACGTTGCAGACCGTCATCAGCATGTCGCA
>VAXA01000232.1 GCA_005883365.1 Actinomycetota bacterium | reverse complement strand
CGTGGATCGGGATCGTCCCGGTCGGCTACGCCGACGGCTTCCGGCGCGATATGACCGGCACCGAAGTGCTCGTCGACGGCGAGCCGCGGCGGTCGGTCGGCACCGTCTCTATGGACGCATTCGCGGTCGAGCTCGAACGGGAGCTGCCGGTCGGGACACCGGTCACGATCATCGGCGACGGCCTGCTGATCGAGCGCCATGCGCAAGTGGCAGAGACGATCGGCTACGAGATCGCCTGCGGGATCAACTCCGACCCGGCCCGCGCCCGGCGCGTCGTTTGTGACTGACCGCTTCGCCCGCACGGCGGAACGCGTCGCTGCCCGGCAGGACGCCCGTGCGGAGCGGCTTGCACACGAGGTGCGCGACTTCGTCCGGCCGCGTGGAGACGAACGGGCTCTCGACGTCGGCACCGGCGCGGGCGCCCTGGCCCTCGCCCTCGCGCCGGTCGTGCGAGACGTCGTCGGCCTCGATCCGGTGCCCGAGCTGCTCGAGCTCGCGCGAGCACGCCGCCTCCCGAACTCCGAGTTCGTCGAGGGAGACGGGACGGCGCTGCCGTTTCCCGACGGCTCCTTCGATCTCGCCGGCACGCACCGCACGCTCCATCACGTCTCGCGGCCGGATCGCATCGTCGCCGAGCTCGCCCGGGTGACGCGGCCCGGCGGCCACGTGCTCGTCGTCGACCAGCTCGCGCCGGACGACGCGGACGCCGCCGCCGTGCTGCACACGTTCGAGACCGTGCGCGATCCCTCGCACGCGCGCCTGCTCACCGACGCTGAGCTCCGGGAGCTCTTCGCAGCCAACGGGCTCGATGTTCTCCGTGAGCGCCGCGAGGAGGAGCGGCGCGAGCTCTCGGCCTATCTCGATCTCGCCGGTTGCGAGGGAGACCGCCGTACGCGAGCCGAGGCGCTCGCGGGCGACGATCCACGTCTTCTCACCGAGAGCGTCGGCTGGTATCTGCTCGCGCTCTAGCGCGTGCCGGTGACGCCGCCGTCGAGATTGGCGAACGCATCGCGCAGTTGCGCGCGCTCCGTCTTGAGCTCGGTGAAGGAGAGCATCAGGCGGCGATCGCCCTCGGGCGTCAGTCGCAGATGGGCTACTCGCGCGTCGCGCTGGGATTGCTCACGCTCGATGAGTCCTGCGCTCTCGGCGCGGCGGACGAGCTCGGTCACCGTGCTCTGCGCGAGCTGCATCCGGTCGGCCAGCTCCGTCACGGTCGACTGCTCGCTCCCGTCGGAGGCGCCCTTGATCATCATCAGGAGCGTGTAGCGCTGCGGGGTGAGCCCGAACTGGCGGGCGATCTTCTCGCTCCGCCGCAGGAAGTGCCGCAGGGCCGACCGGAACTCGGCGACTGCGATCACGTCGTTGATCGTCGGCTCGGTCTGCTCGACCATGCGGCGATTCTAGGGAGCTTTCGGCATGCGGGAAAGGACACGTGTGAAGACGTTCGGCATTACGTCCTGCAGCGCGGCGAGCGGACCGTAGTACCAGGGCACCGTCGTCTCGCCCCGGCCGTCCTCGAGCGAGCGGAGCACGTGCGCGGCGACGTCCCGCGGTCCGATCACCAGCCGCTTGGCGGGCCGGGGAAGCCAGGACTGCGGGAATCCCTCCGTCTCGGTGAAGCCGGGCTTGACGGTGTGCACCCGGATTTTCTGTCCGCGCAGCTCGGCCGCGACCGTGCGCGAGAACGCGAGCTGGGCGTGCTTCGAGGCGGAGTAGGGGCCACTCGGGGGCCCGGCAACGACGCCGGAGACCGAGACGACGTTCACCACGTCCGAGGGAGCCGCGGCCTGCAGGCCCGGCAGGAATGCGCGGAGGCACCAGACGCCGCCGAGGTAGTTGATCCGGATCAGCCGCTCGATCACCTCGGGATCGCCGCCGAGGAAGCTCGTTCGTCCCGGTATGCCGGCGTTGTTCACGAGCACGTCGATCCTGGGGTGGCGCTCGAGGATGCGCCCGGCGACCGCCTCGACGGCCGCCCGGTCGGAGACGTCGCACGGCTCGGCCTCGCCGCCCAACTCCTCCGCGAGCGCCTGCAGGCGGTCCGCGCGACGCGCAAGCAGGACGCAGAGATCGCCGCGGCCCGCGAGCAGTCGAGCGATCTCGGCGCCGATGCCCGAGGAGGCACCCGTGACGACGGCGACCCGGCCCACGGCGAACAGGCTATCGCTCTAGCATCCCGGCGATGGCCGGACCGTTCGAGGGAAAGCGCGGGCTTGTTCTCGGCGTCGCCAACCGCCGCTCGATCGCGTGGGCGATCGCGCGCGAGCTCGCGGCCGGGGGTGCGAGCCTGGCCTTCACCTACCAGGGAGAGCGGATCGAGCCGACGGTGTGCGAGCTGGCCGCCTCGGTCGACGCTCCTCTTGTGACGGAGTGCGACGTTCGCTCCGACGACGACGTCGCGCGGGTCTTTGCCGAGGTGGGGGAGGCCTTCGGCGGTGAGCTCGACCTGCTCGTCCATTCCGTCGCCTTCGCAGCAGCCGAGGATCTCGAGGGCCGCTTCACGGACACGCCGCGCGACCGCTTCTGGCTCG
>VAXA01000229.1:4267-6078 GCA_005883365.1 Actinomycetota bacterium | reverse complement strand
AGTTCAAGAACGCCTTCAATGTCGAGGAAGAGTCGGCGCTCACGTAAGTGGCCTCCCTGCAAGATCTCAGGCGGCGGATCTCCTCCGTCCGCAACACGCGCAAGATCACGAAGGCGCTCGAGCTCGTCGCCGGCGCCCGGCTGCGGCGCGCCCAGACCCGGATCGAGGAGATGCGCCCCTACGCCGACCGGATGCAGGAGCTGATGGTCGGCACGGCGCGGGCGGCGTCCTCCTTCCGCAACCTGGCGCTCCTGCAGCAACGCGACGAGGTGCGGAGGGTGGCCTTCGTGATCGTGACGGGCGATCGCGGCCTCGCCGGCCCCTTCAACGCGCAGGTGCTGCGGCGGGCCTTCGAGCTCGAGCGGCACGCGCGGGCTGAGGGGCAGGAGGTGGTCTGGCTGACGGTCGGGCGCAAAGGCGCCTCGACGCTCCGCTTCCGGCGCTACGAGACCACCGGCCAGTGGGCGGGCTTCGCCGACAAGCCGACGTACCAGGACGCGCAGGCCGTCGGCCACCGCCTGGCCGAGCTGTACGAGGCCGAGGAGGTCGACCGTGTCGTCCTCATCTACAACCGCTTCGAGTCGGTGCTCGCGCAGCGGGTGACGACGACCGACCTGCTGCCGATTCGCGAGGAGGTGCTCGCCGGGGAGGAGCAGGCGTCGGAGGAGCGCGGAGGCGTCAGCGGCGACTTCATCTACGAGCCCGAGCCGGAGGAGATCCTCCAGCGGCTGCTGCCCGTCTACCTCGAGACGGAGATCTACCGCGCGCTGCTCGAGTCGGCGGCCGCCTTCCTCGCCTCGCAGATGACGGCGATGCGGAACGCCTCGAAGAACGCCGGCGACTTGATCGACGGGCTGACGCTTTCGCTCAACCGGGCGCGCCAGGCGGAGATCACGCAGGAGATCCTCGAGGTCGTCGCGGGCGCGGACGCCCTTACCGGCTAGCTCGCGACCGATCCCCGGGGACCTCAAGCCCGGCACTTCAGCCGCCGATGACGGAGTGCCATGGTCGACGATCGTGCGCCACTCGGCCTCTTGATCGCTGCGCTCGGGGCGGCCGTGCTCGCCGTCTCGGTGTTCTTGCCCTGGTACGGGGTCAGCATCACCGCGTCGGGGGCCGCCTCGGCCCAGCAGGAGCTCTCCACCGTGGCCCAGCAGTACGGGAATGCCTCCTTCCAGACGGGAGCTAGCCAGTTCGGAGCAGAGTTCAGTTCACTCGCGGGACGTCAGCTCGCCACCGTGAGCGCGCACGACGTCTTGAAGGACATCAGCCCGATCCTCCTCGTCCTCGCCGCCGTCTCGCTCCTGGCATCGCTTCTCCGTCTCGCAGGCGTCGCTGGGTTGCTCGACGCCGGTGGCGGACAGATCGCGCTCGCCGGCGGCACGGCGGCTCTATTCGTGCTCTTCCGGATGCTCGCAGGCCCGGGCGGACAGACGGACCTCGTCTCGCTCTCGCTCAGCTGGGGTATCTGGCTCGCGCTCCTGGGCGCGGCAGCGATCGTGGCCGGAGGGCTTTCCGGCTCCACCCAGACTCGGAGGCGCCCGGCCGGCTGCTACGGGCCGCAGATTTGAGGCGCCCACTCAGGCAGTAGGTTGGACGAGCTCCCGAGCGCGCGCGGCCTTCACCGCGGCAGAGAGCGTCGCGATGTCGTAGGCGCCGTAGTGGCGCAGCCCGTTGACGAAGAACGTAGGCGTGCCTGAGACGCCGGAGAGGTCGGCCGAGTCGACGTCCTCCGCGATGTGCCCGGCACCGTCCCGTGTTCGCAGGTGGTCCTCGAAGCGCTCGACATCCAGTCCGAGCTGCGCTGCGTA
>VAXA01000229.1:0-4067 GCA_005883365.1 Actinomycetota bacterium | reverse complement strand
GGACACTCGAAGTCGCCGTACTCGAGCACGGTCACGGGCGCGTCGACCGTCCCGCGGATGTGGTCGCGCTCGGGATCGACCGGCTCGGCGAGGTCGACGATCAGGTCGGGCGTGCCGAGTAGGGCGCGGATCCTGAGGCGCCGCGGGAGGTGCGAGGTCGCGCCGAAGAGCAACCACGTGAGCGTCGCGGCGACGAGCGCGGCGCTGAGCACGCCGACCTTCGCCTCCTGCAGGTCGACTCCATGGAAGGCGAGCGAGGCGATCAGGAGGGAGACGGTGAAGCCGATCCCGGCGATCGTGCCGCCGCCTGCGACCGATGCCCAGCCGACCGGCGGCCGTGCGCGGCCTCGCATCAGGCGCGTCGCGAGCCAGGTCGAGCCCGCGATCCCGATCGGCTTGCCGAGCACGTAACCGAGCAGGATCCCGAGCGTGACGCGCGAGGTGAACGCGTGCGCGAGGAAGCTGCCGCTCAGGTTGACGCCGGCGTTCGCGAGCGCGAACAGCGGCACGATCGCGTAGCTCGTCCATGGGTGCCAAAGCGCCTGCAGCCGCTCGTTCGGCGAGACTGCGCCCTTCACGGCGGCGCGCGCGGTGCGCGCGAGGTCGCCGGTCGGCTGCTCGCGGAAGACCCGGAAGAGGTCGCTCGCGCGCTCGAGGTCGCTGCGTTGCGCGGGATAGGCGAGCGCGATGACGCCGCCGAGCAGGCCGGCGACGACCGGGTCGATACCTCCCTTGAAGAACGCGACCCAGACGCAGAGGCCGAGCAGGAAGTAGATCGGGCCCCAGTGGATGTCTGCGGCGCGCACGAGGAGGATGGCGCTGAAGAAGGCGATCCCGACGATGAGCGGGACGACCGAGATGTGGCCGCTGTAGGCGATCGCGATCACGAGCAGCGCGACGATGTCGTCGACGACCGAGACGGTCAGGAGATACGCGCGCAGCCGGGCCGGGACGTTCCGACCGACGAGGGCGAGCAGTCCGAGGGCGAATGCGGTGTCCGTCGACATCGCGGTTCCCCAGCCGTGCGCGTCGGGATGGCCGGCGTTGAAGGCGAGGTAGATCGCGATGGGGACGACCATCCCGCCGACGCCGGCGAGGAGCGGGAGGGCCACGCGCCGCCGCTCGCGCAGCTCGCCGAGATCGAACTCGCGCCTTGCCTCGAGCCCGATCACGAAGAAGAAGAACGACATCAGGCCTGTGTCGATCCAGCCGCGCACGTCCTGCGAGATGCCCGAGCCGCCGATCCGGATCGAGAGCGTCGTAGTCCACACGCGCTCGTAGGAGGCGTAGTCGACGTTCGCCCAGACGAGCGCGGCGAGCGCTCCGGCAAGGAGGACGGCGGCGCTGCCGGTCTCCGTTCGGAGGAAGGCGCGGAGCGGCGTCTCGAGGCTGCGCGTCCACGCGGTCCGGCCGCTGAATGGAGTCGCGGAGACGTCCGTCTCGGCCATGCCGCGAAGCTTCGCACGAGCCGTCGGTTCGACGGAGAGGCGCTCCCACGGGTCGGCTAGAGTGCCCGTGCCTGCGGCCGCCGGCGAGCGGCGCCGCACCCGACCTCACGCATCAGGAGATTCATGGCCGCCAAGACCAAGGGCACGAACACGGGGAAGATCGTCGAGATCAAGGGCGTCGTGCTCGACGCCGTCTTCCCGGACCGGCTCCCCCAGATCAACCACGCGCTCCGCATCGACGTCCCCGAGGACGGCGGCTCGCGAGAGCTGATCGCGGAGGTCCAGCAGCACCTCGGCGACGACCGCGTGCGCGCTGTCGCGATGGACTCGACCGACGGGCTCGCGCGCGGTGTCGACATCGAGGACACCGAGCAGCCGATCTCCGTCCCGGTCGGCGACGAGACGCTAGGGCGGCTCTGGAATGTGATCGGCGACCCGGTCGACGGCAAGGACCCGGCGAAGGGCGAGCGCTGGCCGATCCATCGCGACCCGCCGGCGTTCGGCGACCTCTCGCCGACGATCGAGATCTTCGAGACGGGCATCAAGGTCATCGACCTGATCGCCCCCTTCGTCCGCGGTGGCAAGGTCGGCCTCTTCGGCGGCGCCGGGGTCGGCAAGACGATCCTGATCCAGGAGCTCATCCACAACGTCGCCCTGCAGCACGGCGGCGTCTCCGTCTTCTGCGGCGTCGGCGAGCGGACGCGCGAGGGCAACGACCTCTACCTCGAGATGCAGGAGTCCGGCGTCATCGACAAGGTCGCGATGGTCTACGGCCAGATGAACGAGCCGCCGGGCGCGCGCCTGCGCGTCGGGCTCTCCGGCCTGACGATGGCGGAGTACTTCCGCGACGAAGGCCAGGACGTGCTGCTGTTCATCGACAACATCTTCCGCTTCGTCCAGGCGGGCTCGGAGGTGTCGGCGCTGCTCGGCCGCATGCCGAGCGCCGTTGGCTACCAGCCCACGCTCGCGACCGAGATGGGACAGCTGCAGGAGCGCATCACCTCGACGCGCACCGGCTCGGTCACGTCCATCCAGGCGATCTTCGTGCCGGCCGACGACTACACCGACCCGGCGCCGGCGAACACCTTTGCGCACCTCGATTCCTCGGTCAACCTCGAGCGCTCGATCGTCGAGAAAGGGATCTATCCCGCGATGGATCCGCTCGCCTCGTTCTCGCGGGCCCTACAGCCGGACATCGTCGGCGAGGAGCACTACACGACCACCCGGCGTGTGCAGGAGGTGCTGCAGCGCTACCGCGACCTGCAGGACATCATCGCCATCCTTGGCATCGACGAGCTCTCCGACGAAGACAAGCTCGTCGTCACGCGCGCCCGCAAGATCGAGCGCTACCTCTCGCAGCCGAACTTCGTCGCGGAGCAGTTCACCGGGACGCCGGGCGAGTACGTGAAGCTCGAGGACACGATCCGCGGCTTCACCGAGATCCTCGACGGCAAGCACGACGACCTGCCCGAGCAGGCCTTCTACATGGTCGGCGCGATCGAGCAGGCGGTCGAACGCGGCAAGCAGCTCGGCGGGGAGGAGCCGGAGGAGGCTGCGCAGCGCGAAGCGGATGAGCAGTCCGAGGCCGCTGAGACCGAGACGGCCGGCGCCCCGGCGTAAGCGACGATGCCCGACCATCCGCTCTTCCCGGTCTCGGTCGTGACGCCTGAGGGGCCTGCGTTCGAAGGGGAGGCCGAGATGCTGATCGTGCCTGGGGCGGCGGGGGAGATCGGCGTCCTCGCGCGACACGCACCGCTCGTCGCGATGCTCCGGGCGGGCTCGACGCGGGTCCACGTCGGCGGCGGAGAGGTGCACGAGTTCGCGACCGGCCCCGGCTTCTTTCAGGTGCTCGAGAACCGCGCCATCGCGCTCGTCGACGACGCGGTCGCGGCTGGGGACATCGACGAGGCGCGCGCACGGCGGCAGCTCGAGGAGGCGCAGGCCGAGCTCGAGCGGGTCGAGGCGGGGGACTCGACTGCCGATCGCTGGCAGCTCGAGCAGCGGATCCGCCACGCCGAGAACCAGCTCACGGTCAGCGGCGCGAGCTAGCGCCGACCCGGGGAAGCACCTCACGCTCGCGCGGATCGAGCGTGCGTGGAAAACTTCTCCCGCCATGAGCAACGTCTGGGAGGACGTGCCGGACTGGGGCGGGGTCGGGGCGCTCCGCCTCGAGCGACTCACGGCGCTCGGCGCATCGGTCTGGGAGTTGCAGCCGGGCGGCGTCAACTGGAATCACTTCCACCATGGCAGCGAGGAGCTCCTCATCGTCCTGCGGGGACGGCCGACGCTGCGTACGCCAGAGGGTGAGCGAGTACTAGCGGAGGGGGACGTCGTTACCTTCCCCCGCGGGCCCGCAGGCGCGAAGGAGATCCGCAACGACGGCGACGAGGTCGCCCGCGTCGTGATCGTGTCGACGAATGCGGTGCCCGACGTCTCGGAGTATCCGGACGTCGGCAAGGTCGGCATGCGCATCGACGACGACGAGTGGAAGCTCTTCCGCCCCTCTGACGCCGTCGAGTACTACGACTGACGCATAGGGCGCGGCGACTCAGTAGCGGTCGATGTCGACGAGCCGCTGGTCGCTGATGCCGAAGTGGTGCGCGATCTCGTGGAAGACCG
>VAXA01000228.1 GCA_005883365.1 Actinomycetota bacterium | reverse complement strand
CTGGCTTTCGATGCTCTGGACGAGATGGCTGCCTGGTGCGCTCGCGCGCGGCGGAGGCCGGCGCGAGCGCAGTCCGGCCTGCGGCTAAGCCCCCCGCTACGCGGAGGTCTTAGCCTCCGGCCCTTCGCCTGGATTGTCGTTTGAAGCGGCCTCGAACCTTCACAACGGCAGGGGTGGCGGCGTAACGGTGCGTTACGACGCCGCCGGAGTAGCGGGCGGGCACGCGAAGCCTGCACGTCCGCGACGGAAGTGCGGCTCCGAACTTGCGTCAGCCCTATGTGCTCTCGGCACGAGGGCCGGGAGACCGCGCTCTCCTGGCCCGAGTTCCTTGACCCAGCGAGCGGGTGCGCAGCACCCGCTCGCTAGCCAAGGGCGCCGAGGGGCAGCCTCGACGTCACGATGCTTTCGGCGGCGACGAGGGTCGGCGCGTGGCCGGTTACCGCTCCGAGGAACTCGTCCCTCTCCACGGCGTAGAGCCGCAGCGGTTCGAGCGCCCGCACGGTCGCTGTCCGCGGTACGTCCCGGAGCAGCGCGATCTCGCCGAAGAAGTCGCCCGGCTCGAGCTCCCGCGTCGCGCCGTCGTCGAGCTCAACGACGGCCCGTCCCGCCGCGATCACGTAGAAGTGGCGGCCCGCCTCGCCCCGAGAGACGACGACCTGGTCCGCCGCGGTCGAGACGGTGGTGGCGCCTGCCGCGAGGCGCTCGAGCACCGCCTCCGGGAGCTGGGCGAAGATCTCGATTTTCCGCAGCAGCTCGAGCGGCTCCACCGCGATCCGTGCCTCCGCGTCGATCCGCCGCAGGCTCGGCCAGAGCGGCACGAGCAGGACGGGTAGGAAAGCTCCCGCTGCAATAAGCGCACCTCGCGGGCCGAGCCAGCTGACGAGGCCCGGGGCGATGACGGCGCCGACGGCCGTCGCTGCGAGCATCAGGCTCTCGAGGACGGCGAAGACGCGGCCGAGCACTTCGTTCTCGGTCGAGCGCTGCAGGAGCGTGATGCTGTTGACCTGGACGAGGATCGCGGCCGTCCCGACAAGGCCGAGGAGGACGAGTGCCGGCGCAAGGGTCGACACGGCCGCGGCGACGGCGACGGCGCCCCAGAGGAGGATTCCCAGGGCGAAGCCGCCGGCAAGCCGCTGCCGCGCGGCGAGGGCGACGGCCACGATCGCCGCGCCGGCCACGCTGCCCACCCCCATCGCCGTGTTCAGCCAGCCGTAGCCCGCGTTGCCGGCGTGGAGCAGGCGGAGCGCGAGCACGACGAGCAGCACCTCGAGCGCCCCGTAGACGATCTCCTCCGCCGCCGTCAGGCCGATCACCACGCGCAGTGCGGGGGTGCGCAGCACGGTCGTAAAGCCCGCCGTGAGCTCCGGAAGGAACTTCGGACGCACCACTCGCTCCGGCGGGTCGTCGCGTGGTACCCGGACGACGAATGCCGCCGACCACAGGAAGAGCGCCGCAGTGAGGGCGAAGACTGCGGAGGGTCTGCTGAGCACGAGGAGCATCCCGCCGATCGCCGGCCCGGCGAACATCCCGACGCTCGAGACGGTGTTGCCGACGAGGTTCGCCGCCGTCAGCTCATCGGGCGAGTCGACGAGCGACGGCATGAGCGCGGCCTGCGCAGGCGAGTACGAGCTGGAAACGACCGTCGACGTGACCGCGAGGACGTAGACGAGGTAAGCACTGCCTCCGGCGCTCGCGACAGCCGTCATCCCCGCGATGATCGCGCAGCGAATGAGGTCCGCGCTGAGCATGAGCTGCCGGCGCGACCACCGGTCGGCAAGAACGCCGAGCCACGGCGCGGCCAGCGCGGCGAGGACGAAACGCGCGAAGAACAGGAGTCCGACGGCACGCGCGCCGCCCGAGTGGTACGCATAGACGGGCAGCGCGACCGCGTACGCCCACGTCCCGAGCGTCGAGCCCACGCCGGCGAGTTGGACGTTGCGCACCTGACGGTTGCCGAAGACCTTCCCGAATGCGCGCAGCGATGCGGCGTAGCGGCCCATCGGGCGCAGGATCGCAGGGTTGGTTGCGAAATTGAAGGGTCAGTGGGAAGATTCGTCCTCCCAGGCACGTCTTGAGAAATGACAGCGCCGAAGCGGCGTGAAGATTCCGAAGGAGGAGCAATGTCGGACGAGCAGCGCAAGGAAGAGGAGACCGAGGTCGAGGCCCATCGCCGGCATCTCGCGAACGAGGAGCCGAAGGACGAGGCCGAGACCGAGGACGAGGTCGAGGCGCACGTGCGCAAGGCCACTCCGCGCCATATCTAGAGCAACATTGGCAATGTCGAAAGGCCCGGCCTGAAGCCGGGCCTTTTCGTGGTCCGGCGGAAGATCTCGGCTCCGGGACCCGTCCAGATAGATGACAGCGCCGAACCGGCGTGAAGATTCCGAAGGAGGAGCAATGTCGGACGAGCAGCGCAAGGAAGAGGAGACCGAGGTCGAGGCCCATAGCAGGCACGCGGTCACCGAGGAGCCGAGCGACGAGGCCGAGACCGAGGACGAGGTCGAGGCCCACGTGCGCAAGGCGACTCCCCGGCACATCTAGGAGTCACCAGCACGCGAAAGGCCCGGCTCGAGAGCCGGGCCTTTGCGTTGCTCCGCGTGGGTTGCTCTTCTCGGGGGAATGTCAGACCTTCGGGGCTGTGGAAGATTCCCGTTTGGGAGCCCGTCTAGAGAGACGAAGCGCCCAACCCAGGCGTCAAAGAGAATTCCCAAGGAGGAGTCATGTCGGACGAGCAGCGCAAGGGCGAGGAGCCCGAGGTCGAAGCCCATAGCAGGCACGCCGTGAACATCGAGCCGGCCGCCGAGGAAGAGGACGAGAACGAGGTCGAGGCGCACGTGCGGAAGGCGAACGTGCGGATGGACTCGCCCCGCCACATCTAAGAAGTCCTGACCCGTACCGAAAGCGAGCGAGACCTACGGTCTCGCTCGCTGGGTTAAGGGCGAGGAGCTGCGCTCCTCGCCCGGGACAAGGGAACTGCGCCAACGGGAGAGCGCGGTCTCCCGTTGGCTCCGTGCAGAGAGCACATAGGGGCTGACACA
>VAXA01000227.1 GCA_005883365.1 Actinomycetota bacterium | reverse complement strand
CGCTCCTGCCACGGACGGTCGGAGGTTCGGCCGCAGCGTCGTCGCGTACGCGCGCCACTTCCTCGGCGTCCCGTACAGCTGGGGCGGCACGACCCCGCGCAGCGGCTTCGACTGCTCAGGGCTCGTGCGCTTCGTCTACGGCCACTTTGGCATCCCGCTCCCGCACTCGAGCTTCGGCGACCTCATGCGCGGCCACCGCGTGCCGCGCCGGTGGCTCCGGCCTGGCGACCTCGTCTTCTTTGCGGGCGCGAGCCATGTCGGCATCTACGCCGGCCGCGGCCGCTTCATCGACGCGCCGCATTCGGGAGCCGTCGTCCGCATCTCGACGATGCACTGGTACGGCGCCAGCTTCTACGGCGCCCGCCGGTTCAGACACAGCGGCTAGCGCCGCCGGCCCTCACTTCATCTTCTCGGCCATTGCCGTGAGGAGCTTCCAGGCGATCGCCGAGTTGGTCTCGACGAGCGGACGGAAGTCCCATGGCGTCATGCCGTAGCAGAGCATGTCCGTGCGCGCGGTCAGCGTGGCGGTGCGCGGCGACTCGTTGATGAGCGCGATCTCACCGAAGTAGTCGCCTGGTCCGATCGAGCCCTTCGCCTGGCCGCCGACGCTCACCTCGGCCTCTCCCTCCTCGACCACGAAGAAGCCGACGCCGCCGGAGCCCTCCTGCGTCATGGTGTCGCCCGCCTTGAAACGCCGCTCGCGCATGCTGCCCGCGATCTGCTCGAGCTCCTTGTTGTCGAGGCCCGAGAAGAGCGGAACCTTCCTCAGCGTGTCGGCCGAAGCGTTGGGCACGGCGCAGTTATACACAGCTGCGCTTGTCCGTGCGAGCACCCGCCGGTTACAGCGAGGATAGGCACGTGCGCGTCAACGTCGTCGGCTGCTCGCCCGCCTGGCCCAACCCGGGCGGCGCCCAGTCGGGCTACCTCGTCGAGGAGGACGGCCGGCGGCTCCTGCTCGACTGCGGCCCCGGCGTGCTGCCTCGCCTACGCCGGTTCGAGCAGCCGTGGCCGCGCCTCGATGCGATCGTCATCACCCACTTCCACCTCGACCACTGGGGTGACGTCGTGCCGTGGGCCTTCGGTGGCCTGTTCGGCGCCGGCCGCGAGGTGGAGCCGCCCGAGCTCTGGCTGCCCCACGGGGGCCGCCAGACGCTGCACGGGCTCGATCCCGTCCTCTACGCGAATGCGATCCTCGAGCACTTCCCGGTGCAGGAGTACGAGGAGGAGACCCCGTTCGTCGCGGCAGGCTTCGAGCTCGTGGCGTACCGCATGCTCCACTACGCGCTCGAGAGCTACGGGCTGCTCGTTTCGGACGGCGACCGGACACTCGCCTACAGCGCCGACTCCGCGCCTTGCCCCGGCCTGATCCACCTCGCACGCCGGGCCGACCTCTTCCTCTGCGAGGCCACGCTCGCGCAGCCCGAGCAGGGCATCCGCGGCCATCTCACGTGGGACGAGGCGCGTGAGGCGCACGAGACGGCGGGCTCGCAGCGGCTCGTCATCATCCACCGGCCGGACGAGCTTCCGCTCCCCGAGGGCGTCGAGCGCGCCTACGACGGCCTCGAGATCGACGTCTAGTTCGCGAGACCTTCGGTCTCGCTCGCTGGGAAACGGAACTCCGCGTCCGCGAGAGCGCGGTCTCGCGAACGCTCCGTGCAGCTTTGGTTTTCGATGCTCTGGACGAGATGGCTACCTCGTGCGCCCGCGCGCGGCAGAGGCCGGCGCGAGCGCAGTCCGGCCTCCGGCTAAGCCCCCGCTACGCGGATCAGTAGCGGGCGGGCACGCGAAGCCTGCACGTCCGCGACGGAAGTGCGGTCTGAACCTTGCATCAGCCCCTATCTGCCTTCAGCACGGAGCCGGCCGGAGACCGCGCTCTCCGGTCGGCGCAGTTCGTTTATCTCCGGGCGAAGAGCGCAGCTCTTCGCCCGGCTAGCTCGCCAAGGAGTTGATGGCCTTCGACCGACGGGTGATCGCCGTCGTCGGTCAGCCCATCGCGCATGCGACGGGGATCGGCGGGATCCGCGAGCGTGTCGCGAAACGGGAGGAGCGTTGCGTCCGCAGTCGCGGCGAGCTGCCGGATCAGCGCGTTGAGCCGTTCGATGTCCTCGGCGGCTCGCTCGTCTCCGTTGTTCCACGGCAGCACGTCCGTGACCGCGAGCGCGAGACCGGCGTCCCGGCCGCGGACGAGCATCGCCTCGATGTTGCGTGCGGTTTTTTCGACGGGCCGCCGCTGCACGACGTCGTTGATGCCGCCCTGCACGACGAGCACGTCGGCGCCCGGCAGGACGAGATCGAGCCGGCGTGCGATCTCGTCGGTGCGCTCGCCGTAGACCGCGGTCGTTCGGAACTCGAGCCGCGCGTCCGCACGGGCTGCCCAGAACTGCCACTGGTTCCGCTCGTCCGGATCCGCGATCCGAGCTCGGACGCTCGAGTCCGGATCCCAGCGCGGCGAGCCGGCCGAGATCGAGTCGCCCGCGACCGCGACGACGATCAGCTGCGGGGCTCGAGCTCGACGACGAGCTCGCAGTCGAGCGCTTCGGCGATGCGGAGGAGCGTGTCGATCCGCGGTGGTCGGCCGCCGCGCTCGAGGCGGGCGATCGCAGACTGCGTGGTGCCGCAGAGCTCCGCGAGCTCGCGTTGGGAGAGGCCCATTGCGTTGCGCCGCTCGGCGACACGGTCGGCGATCCGCGCGAAGAACCAGCCGCGGTCGCCGGCAACGATCCGCTCATGCAGCCGTTCGACAGGCCCCTTGTCCTCCGCACGCCGCACCCTCGCCGCCATGCGAGGAGGATAGCGACTCTGCTATGCCCGCACGGGAACCGGCAGCGGCCGCACCGCATCGCCGACGCGCACCCGGCCCGGCTGGACGACGGCCGCGTGGACGCCGAACGGCAGCGGCTCGGTGCGTCCTTCGCGCCGGTAGGCGGCCAGCGTCCCGAGCGTGTCGAGGTCGGTCTCGCCCGTGTCCGGGTTCTTCGTAGTCACCGCGCACCTGCCGACGTCGCCGACGGGCGCGACGACTGCGTCGCCGATCTCCACGCGACGGCCGATCCACTCGTCCTCTTCGTGCGGCTCGACGCCGTCGATCTCGAACAGCATCCGGAAGCGCCGGCCGTCCACCGAGCCCGCAACGCCGGCCTCCTCGCGGAGCCGCTCGAGCGAGGCGCGAGAGACGACGGTCACCGCGCCTCCGCCGACCCCGCGATCGACAGCGCCGGTTTCAGACCAGAGGAGCGTGAGCGGCTCGCCGGCGTACGCGGACAGCGCCTCCTGCCACGGGCCGCGCACGGCCCGTGAGGGATGCGGCTGGTCGTACAGCCTCGGCTCGACGGGATCACCCGGCTCGACGACACCCTCTACGCGGAGGCCGTCGGGAAACTCGAGCGCGAGCCGCCGCGTAGCCTCGTCCCACTCGGCGCGCACGCGCAGGAGCTGCGGCAGGTGCTTGTCGTTGAAGAGCCTGCCGTCAGCGTCGACGAGCCAGAAGCGCCGGTCGCCCGCCACGCCGCCGGGCCCGAGCTCCACCTCGTTCGGGTTGACGACGTGCAGGGCCTTCACCGGCGCGATGGAAATGCGTGCGACCCGGCCCTCCATGCCGCCAAACCTAGCTATTGAGGCGGCTCGCGTACCTCCACGACCTCGCCACCGCGCCGGACGCCGCGGGCGTCGAGCTCGAAGATCCAGAAGTTGCGGCCCGTCACGTGGACGGCCACGTTGTAGACCGGGATGTCGCCGATGCAGCCCTCGAACGAGCCCGCATGGGCATGTCCGTGCAGGACGAGATCGGCGCCGTTCTCGGCGATGGGGGTCGCGAGACGCTCGCAGCCGAGATACGTGTGGATGCCCGGCGGCTCGCCCTCGAGCGTGTCGACGACCGGCGCGTAATGAAGGAGCACGATCCGCAGATCGCAGTGGACGATCGCTTGCAGCCCGTGCGCGATTGCCTCCGCCTCCGCGCTCGTCTCCGCGTAGACGCGGCGGAGCAGCGGCTCCCCGAAGTCCGGCAGTGCCGACCCGGGGAAACCGCCGACGAAGCCCTTCGCGCCTACCACGCCGATTTCGAGCCCCTCCACCTCGCAGGTCGCGCACTCGCCGTCGAGGAGCCGGACGCCGGCGCCGCCGAGCACCTCCTCGAGGTCGGCGGTGCGCCCCGCGTGGTGGTCGTGGTTGCCCAGCACGGCGAAGATCGGCACGTCGAGAAGCCGGCACGCCGCGGCGAGCACCTCGGCTTGCTCCGGCTCGCCGCTCGTCGTCAGATCGCCCGCGAGCAGCACGACGTCCACCTCCCCCGCGAGCTCCGCGAATGCACGCTCCACCCGCTCGACGCTCGCGTCGGAAGCGTGGATATCGGCTGCCGCTGCGACCCGTATCACGGTGCCTCATGTTGCGCGATCGGACAAAACGGAAACGACCCCACGGTGCCGGAGCCAACCTTCGAGGAGCTGCTCGACGCAATGAAGACCGGCGCCGGAGCACTCCAGCAGCGCGAAATCCCGTTCGTCCTCGGCGGCGGACTCGCGGCGTGGGCGCGCGGCGGCCCGAAGAGCGAGCACGACGTCGACTTCATGCTCAAGCCGGAGGACGCCGACGCGGCGCTCGAGGCGATGGAGCAGGCCGGCCTCCGCACCGAGCGCCCGCCCGAGGGCTGGCTGTACAAGGCGTGGCACGACAACGGCGCGCTCGTCGACCTCATCTTCGCGCCGTCCGGCGGGCCGATCACCGACGAGACGATCGAGCGAGCACCGGTGCTCGAGGTCGCCTCCGTCCGCGTCCACGTCTTCACGCTCGAGGACGTGATGACGACCAAGCTCCTCGCGCTCACCGAGCAGGAACCCGACTTCAGCCAGCTGCTGAGCTACGCGCGGGCCCTGCGCGAGCAGATCGACTGGGACGAGGTGCGCGCCCGCAGCGAGGCGTCGCCGTTCGCGCGGGCCTTCTTCACGCTGGTCGAGGGGCTCGGGATCGTCGAGCCGGCGGGCTCAGAAGAAGAACGACGACCAGGCTGACCACCAGTCGTCGCCGCGGATGACGAGCGAGGTCGCGCCGGTCACCTCGACGTCCTTGCGGTTCGCGTACTCCCGCAATCGGTCGGGCGTCGTGAACTCGATCTCGATCTCGCACGGACGACCGGGGTCGTACGGCGCGACGGCCGACAGGTTGGCGAGCGCCTTCCTCGCACCCTCTCCGATCAGCTCGCGCACCCGGCGCGGCGTCTTCATCCGCGCGCTGAAGCGGCCGAGCCCCTCCTTCACCTCGACCGTCGTGAGCCCGTCGCCGAGCAGCTCCCGCCCCTCCCTGCACACCGCGCGATCGCCCGTGACGAGAAGGACCGGCACGCCCCAGTGGCCGCAGATCGCGGCGTTGATGCCGGTCTCGCCGACGAGCGTGCCGTTGAAGCGCAGGTTCTGCCACGCCTGCCCCGAGACGGTGTGGGAGAGGACGCCGTCCGCCGTCCCCGCCATCGCGTGCATGCCGACGAAGAGCGCGGCGTCGCAGCCTGACTCGAGGAAGGCGGTGTACTCCGTCCACTCCTGCTGTACGACGTACTCGCAGTCGGGATCGAGGAGCTCGGGAAGCAGCGAGTTGAAGTCGTAGGCGCCGCCCGCGCCGTGGCAGTCCATCACGACGATCTCGGTCGCTCCCGCATCCTTCGCACCGCGCACGGCCGCGTTGATCTCCTCGGTGTAGAGGACGCGGCCCTCGTCGTAGAGCTTCTCGCCGCCGGAGACCTGTTGCCACTTGACGATCCCGGCAACGCCCTCCATGTCGCTGATCACGTGGACGCGCACGGCGGGACGATAACGTCACGCCGTGCTGCGCGAGGTTGCCGAATATCCGAATTCGTTCGGGCCGCTCGGGCCCGGTGACGAGCGGATCGACACCGACCGGTACACGCTCTGCCTTGGCGCCGGGGCGTCGTGGAACACCGTGCAGCGCCAGCGCTTCCCCGTCGCCGACCTCGACGAGGTGCTAGAGGAAGTGCGGACGACGCTGCGCAAGCGAGGACGAACGAAGACGCAGTGGGAGGTCGGCAGCTCCGCTCCGGCAGGACTCGTCGACGCGCTGCTCGAGCGCGGCCTCGCGCGCGACAGGGATCCATACGCCGTCGCGCTCGTCCTCACGCACGAGCCGCCGCCGGGCCCTCCGAACGCCGTCGCGCGTCGCGTCGAGACGTTCGAAGACTTCGTCGCAGCGTGTGAGGTGCAGTGGGAGGCGTTCGAGGCGTCGCCGGAGGAGATCGAGGAGGCGCGCACGGTGCTCGAATTCCGGTGGCGCGACTCGCCGATCGTCCGGCACGCCGTGTGGCTCGACGGCGAGATCGTCTGTACAGGGACCGCGGCGCCGACCCCTCAGGGCCTTCTCCTCTTCGGGGGTGCGACGCTGCCCCGCGCCCGCGGTCGCGGCGCCTACCGGGCGCTCGTTCGCGCCCGCTGGGACGACGCGGTCTCGCGCGCCAGCCCGGCGCTGATCACGCAGGGGGGCTCGATATCCCGCCCGATCCTCGAGCGGCTCGGATTCGAGCCTGTCGGCCACGTGCACATGCTCGTGGATGACTTCGGCCGAGCCTCGGCGTAGCAGCGACCCGAGGACGGTAACGTCACGCCGTGGAGACGGGACTGGCCGGGAAGGGCGTCCTCGTGACCGGCGGCGCCGGCGGGATCGGCTCGGCATGTGTGCGCACCTTCGCGGCCGAGGGAGCGCGGGTGGCGATCCACTACCGCACGAGCCGCGATCATGCCGAGGAGCTCGCGCGCGAGACGGGCGGTGTCGCGCTGCAGGCCGACCTCACCGTGGAGGACGAGGTCGCGTCGCTGTTCGAGGCTGCGGAGCGGGCGCTCGGCGGCATCGCCGCCTGCGCGGCGGTGGCCGGGGTCTGGCCGCGCGAGGACGAGCCGGTCTGGAACCTGCCCCTCGAGCGCTGGGAGGCGACGCTGCGCGCGAACCTCACGGCGACCTTTCTCACGGCGCGCGCGTTCCTCCGCCTCGTCGAGCGCAGCGGGCACGGCAGCCTCGTGCTCGTCGGTTCGACCGCTGGGCGCTTCGGCGAGGCCGGCCACGCCGACTATGCAGCCGCGAAGGCCGCAATCCAGGTCGGGCTGCTCCTGAGCCTCAAGAACGAGATCGTCAGGGTCGCGCCCCGCGGCCGGGTGAATGCCGTCGCGCCCGGCTGGACGTACTCCCCCATGACGCGTGGCGAGCTCGACGAGGAGCTCGTGACCCGCCTCAGCCGGACGATGGCGCTGCGCAAGGTTGCGCAGGCGGAGGACGTGGCCCGCGCCGTGGTCGTCCTCGCCTCCGACGAGCTCTCCGGGCACGTCACCGGCGAGCTCGTGACCGTCGCGGGCGGGATGGAAGGCCGCACCGTCCACGAGGGATGAGCCGGTTCGAGGAGCGTCTGGGGTCGGAGACGCCGATCGTCGCTGACGGCGGCATGGGCGCCCTGCTCTCGAGCGCTGTGCCCGGCCTGCGCTGCCCCGAGGAGGCGAACCTCCGCGCGCCCGAGAGCGTATTAGAGGTGCATCTTGGATATATCAGGGCGGGCGCCGAGCTGATCGAGACGAATAGCTTCGGCGCGAACCGGGCCAAGCTGGCACGGCAGTTCCTCGGCGAGGAGCTCGAGCAGATCAACGCGGCCGCGGTGCGCATCGCGCGCGAGGCGCGTGAGGTCGCCGGGCGCGACGTCTTCATCGCAGGCTCGATCGGCCCACTCGGCGACGTCGAGCTGGCCGGCGTCGACCCGGGCGAGCTCTTCGCCGAGCAGGCGCGGATCCTCGAAGGGCGCGGCGTCGACCTGTTCATGGTCGAGACGTTCTACGACCTCGACGAGCTCGAGGCGGCGATCGGCGCGATCCGTTCCGTCTCGGCGTTGCCGCTCGTCGCGCTGATGACGTTCGACGCGCAGGGAGAGACGCTCGCGGGCGTCAGGGCGGAGGATGCTGCGGCACGGCTGCGGCCGCTCGGGCTTGCCGCCTACGGCGCCAACCACGGCGCCGGGCCGGCGGCCGCGCTCGCCGCTCTGGCCCGGATGGGAGGCGACGGAGCCGTCCTCGCCGCGCTGCCGAATGTCGGTCTCGCAAGCATGACTGGCCAGCGCATCGTCTTCCCGCACGCGACGCCCGCCTACTTCGCCGAGTTCGCGGCGCAGGCGCGCGCGCTCGGCGCGCGTCTGATCGGCGGCTGCTGCGGCACGACGCCCGCCCAGGTCACCGCGATCCGCGAGGCGGTCGACGCGAACCGCAGTCCGGCGGGCTCCTTCCTCGTCCACGAGCGCAAGCAGGCGATTCCGTTCCAGCCGGCGACGGGAGAGACACAGCTCGCGCGGCTGCTCCGCAAAGGCGAGTTCGCGATCTCGGTCCAGGTCGACCCGCCGCTGGGAGCCAATCCCCAGGCGCTGATCGAGACGGCGCGCGCCGTCCGCGACTCCGGCCGCGCGCAGTTTGTCGACGTCAACGACAACCCGCGAGCGCGGGCGCGCATGAGCGGGCTGATGGCGTCGGTCGCGATCGAGCGGTTCACGGGCGTCGAGACGATCCCGCACCTGACCCCGCGCGACAGCACGATCACGGGGCTCGAGTCGCTCCTGCTCGGCGCCCACGCGGAGGGCGTCCGCAACATCCTCGCGGTGACCGGCGACCCACCCGAGGCCGGCGACTATCCCGGCACGCACGCCGTTTACGACGTCGACTCGATCGGCCTCGTCGAGCTGATCGCGAAGCTCAACGCGGGCGAGGACTGGCACGGCCGCGCGATCGACGCGCCGACGACGTTCTTCCCCGGCGTGGCGGTGAACCCGACGGCCGACGATCTCGGGCTCGAGGCCGAGCGCTTCCACCGCAAGGTCGCGGCCGGCGCGCGTTATGCGCTGACACAGATCCTGTTCGACCTCGAGGCCCTGGACGCCTTCCGGGAGCGGATCGGCGGCTGGCCGATCCCGGTGCTCGTCGGTGTCTGGCCGATCCGGACGACCGAGACGCTCGTCCGCGTCCACAATGAGGTGCCCGGAATCGTCGTGCCTGACCACGTGCAGGAGCGGTACCGCACTGCAGGCCCCGGCGCGCGCGAGGTCGGGCTCGCGCTCGGACGCGAACTGATCGAAGGCGCGCGCGAGCTCGCGAGCGGGGTCTACGTCGTCGCGCCGTTTCGCCGGCCCCTCGACGTCGTCGAGCTCCTCCCGGAGGAGAGCTAGGGCGCGCAGGAGCCGGTCAGAACGGGGTTCGTCCCCGCGCGAGCGAGGTCGCTGCGGACAATCGAAGGCGGGACGCCGTAGCCGCTCGCCGAGCCGAGGCGCGCCGCGAAGATCGTCGACTCGACCCTGCCCGCAGCATCGACGGCCGGGCCGCCGGAGTTGCCGTGCTCGACCTGTCCGGCGACGGCGGTGATCGTCCTGCCCACCGGCCCGTGACCCAGCGCGTCCTGCGTCAGCACCGTCGCCGTCAGGCCGATTCGGCCCGCGGACGCCGTGAGGTTCGCGTCGAGCGGATAGCCGAGGATGGCGACGGCGGCGCCGGGATGCGGGTCGGTCAGCCGGAGCGGCGTCTCGTCGACGCCCGAGACGCGCAGCACCGCGATGTCGTTGTGGACGTCGAGGAGGACGACGTCGGCGGGGCGGGCCGGGAGCACGTCGCCGGGGATGCGGACCTCGGTGTCCCCCTCCCCCGCGACGACGTGCGCCGCGGTCACGACGAGG
>VAXA01000230.1 GCA_005883365.1 Actinomycetota bacterium | reverse complement strand
TCGACCCACACACGGGCGCGATCCTCGCCATGGCGCAGGAGCCGGGCTACGCGGCGAACGACTACCCCTCGGCGTTCGCGCATCACCTGACGGGCGACCACGCAGTGGGCGACGTCTTTGAGCCGGGCTCGGTCTTCAAGGTCGTGACGATCGGCGGCGCCCTTTCGGAGCACAAGGTGACGCCGCGGACGGCGTTCACGCTGCCGTACTCGATTCACGTCGCCGACCGGGTGATCCACGATGCCGAGCTCCGGCCTACGGAGCGGATGACGGTCGCCCAGATCCTCCAGCGCTCGTCGAACGTCGGCGCGATCACGATCGCGGAGAGGTATCTCGGGGAGGCCGGCCTCAAGCGGTGGATGGCGCGCTTCGGCTTCGGCCGGCGGACGGGGATCGACTTTCCCGGCGAGAGCGCCGGCCTGCTGCTGTCGTACTGGTCCGGCTCGACGATCGGCAACATCCCGATCGGGCAGGGCGTCTCGGTCACCTCGATCCAGCTCGCCTCCGTCTACGCGGCGATTGCGAACGGCGGCGAGTGGTCGCTGCACCGGCGGCGGATCCTCCCACCCGGCATCGACCAGGAGCTGCGCACGATGCTGAAAGGCGTCGTCTCCGATCAGGGGACGGCCAAGCTCGCCCAGATCCCCGGCTACACCGTAGCCGGCAAGACGGGCACGGCACAGAAGCCGGGCGGGCACGGGTACATCCCGGGCGCCTACGTGGCGACCTTCGTCGGGATGGTGCCGGCGTCGAATCCACGCCTCGTCGTGCTCGTGAGCGTCGACGAGCCGCACGGGCAGATCTCCGGCGGCCTCGTCGCCGCGCCCGCATTCGAACAGATCGCCTCCTTCGATCTCCAGTACCTCGAAGTTCCCCCGGATCTTCGGATCCGGTAGCTCGCGAGCCGGGCGAAGAACTGCGCTCTTCGCCCGGGGACGAACGAACTCCGCCGACCGGAGAGCGCGGTCTCCGGCCGGCTCCGTGCTGAAAGCAATTAGGGGCCAACGCGGTGTTTAAGCCGCTCTTCCGTCGCGGGCAGGCAGGACGGTTCCCCCAGCGAGCGAGACCGAAGGTCTCGTGAGCTCAGGCGTGCGAGCCGAGCTGGCTCGCGAGGACGCCGAGCGCTAGGACGCCGACGCCGGCGCAGAAGCCGATTCCGGCCGAGCGGAGCGAGCTGTAGTGAATCGCGACGCCGGCGGCGATCACCGGCACCGAGAGGCCGAAATAGAGGATGACGAAGAAGCTCGAGGCGGTCTCGCCGAGGCGCTCGGCCGGGGCGCGCTCCGCGATGCCGGCCAGGCCCGCGCTGATGACGACGCCTTGACCGAGGCCGCCGACGGCTGCACTCGCGAACAGCGCAGCCAGCGAGTCGGTCGCTAGCGAGACGGCCAGCAGTGCGACGCCCACGACGAGCAGGCCGCAGCCGGCGGCGAGCGCGTTCGGGAGGCGGCCGACGAGCGCTTGGCCGGCAACCGACATCACGAAGAGGACGAAGACGAGCAGGCCCGCGAGCGCCGGGCTGTGGTGATGGAGACCGAGCCCGAGGAACTCCGGCGCGACCGAGCTGAAGACGCCCGAGACGGCGAACGCGGCGAAGCCTGCGAGTGCGGCCCGGACGAAGACCGCCACCACCTCCGCCGGCACGCCGAGCCGCTGCAGCCGGAAGCCGTGATCGGATCGCGCGACCGTCTCCGGCGCCAGTAGCAGGCCCACGGTCACGGCGACGACGAGCCCAAGGTCGACCGCGAACGGCGTTCGTAGCGCGTCCGGTGCCCACTGGCCGAGAAGTCCGGACAGGAGCGTTCCCGTCCCGAGCCCGCCGAGGTTCGCGAAGACGGCGACGAAGCTCGCGAGCCGGCGGCGGCCGGCCGGGGCGAGGTCGATCACGAATGCTGTTGCCGTGCCGGTGAAGATCCCGGCAGACAGGCCGGAGACGATGCGCCCCGCGTAGATCGGCACGAGCGAGCCCGCGACCAGGAACAGCATCGCGCTCACCCCCGAGAGCCCGAGACCGAACAGCAGCAGCGGCTTCCGGCCAAGCTGGTCGGAGAGGTTCCCGAACAGGATCAGTCCTGCGATGACGCCGAAGGCGTAGATCGCGAAGATGACCGTCACGAGCAGCGACCCGAAGCAGTAGCGCTGCTCGAACAGCGGGTAGAGCGGTGTCGGCAGCGTCGTGCCGACCATCGCCACGAAGAAAGCGAACACCGCTAACACGAAGCCGGTGACCGAGCCGGCGTGCCCGTCACCGCGCACAAGTACATTCTGACGGATGGACCTGGAGCGCCTCTTGGCAGCGCTCGAGCCGGTGGAGGTGCTTGGACGCCCTGCGGTCGAGGTGCGCGATCTCGCCTACGACGCCCGCGCGGTCACGACCGGCGCCCTCTTCTTCGCCGTCCGCGGCGGGCGCGCCGACGGCCACCACTTCGCTCCCGAGGCGGTGGAGCGAGGTGCGGTCGCTCTCGTCGTGGAGCACGGGCTCGACCTGCCGGTGCCGCAGGTCGTCGTCCGCGACTCCCGGGCCGCGATGGCGCCGGCCGCAGACGTCTTCTTCGGCGAGCCGACCAGCGAGCTCGAGGTCGTCGGGATCACGGGGACGAGCGGCAAGACGACGACGAGCTTCCTTCTCTTCGCGATCCTCGCCGCGGCCGGCCGCCGGCCCGGGCTGCTCGGCACGGTCGAGGCGCGAGTCGGCGGCGAGCGGCGAGGCGTCGTGCGGACGACGCCCGAGGCGATCGACCTGCAGCGGCTGTTCCGCGAAATGCTCGACGCCGGCGACCGCTCGTGCGCGATGGAGGCGTCGTCGCACGCCTCCGTCCTCCACCGCCTCGACCGCGTCAGGTTCGCCGCGCTCGTCTTCACGAACCTCAGCCAGGACCACCTGGACTTTCACGGCGACATGGAGACGTATTTCGAGGCCAAGCGGCGGCTCTTCCTCGCCGAGCCGCGACCGCTCGCGATCGTCAACGTCGGCAGCGACTACGGTCGGCGCTTGGCGGAGGAGCTCCCCGAGGCGATCACGTTCAGCGCGGAGGACGCGAGTGCGCTCGACGGCGTCGCGCTGAGGCTCCGCGGCCGCTTCAATCTCGAGAATGCGCTCGGAGCGTTGCACGCGGCGCGGGCGCTTGGCATCGAGGAGGACGCGATCCGGCGGGGCCTCGAATCGGTTCGCGGGGTGCCCGGCCGTTTCGAGTCGGTGGACGCCGGCCAGCCGTTCCACGTGATCGTCGACTACGCCCACAAGCCGGGCGCGCTCGAGAACGTGCTGCGCGCGGCGCGCGAGCTCGCCGCCGGACAGCACGTGATCTGCGTCGTGGGCGCAGGCGGCGACCGCGACCGCGGCAAGCGGCCGGCCATGGGCCGGCTCGCCTCGGAGCTCGCCGATCTGGTCATCGTCACCTCCGACAACCCGCGCAGCGAGGATCCCGAGGCGATCGCCGCTGAGATCGTGTCCGGAGCGGACGGCGATGTCGAAGTCGAGCTCGACCGGGCTGCGGCGATCGGGCGCGCGATCGAGCTCGCGCAGCCGGGCGACGTCGTCCTCATCGCCGGCAAGGGCGCTGAGCAGGGGCAGGAGTTCGCCGATCGGACGGTGCCTTTCGACGACCGGGAGGCGGCCAAGGACGCACTGCGGGAGGCGGCGGCCTGATCCCGCTGCCGCTCGCCGAAGTGCGGGCGCTCTCGCTGGGCAAGGTCGAGGGCGACGCGGAGTCGGTTACCGGCGTCGAGGTCGACTCGCGCCGGCTCCGGCCGGGCGACCTCTTTGTCGCCGTCTCGGGCGGCGAGGCGTAGCTCGACGAGGCCCGCGAGCGGGGCGCTGCGGCGACGCTCGTGCCCGACGGCGGGCACGCCGCCCTCGCGGCGCTGGGTGGTGCCGTCCGCGCCCGCAGCGATGCTCGCGTCGTGGCGATCACCGGCTCCGTCGGCAAGACGTCGACGAAGGACATCCTCGCTGCGCTCCTGCGCACCCGTTTTCGCACGGTCGCCGCGCCGGACGGCTTCAACAACGAGATCGGGCTGCCGCTCACGCTCTGCAGGATCGAGCCCGAGACGGAGGTAGTAGTCACGGAGATGGCGATGCGCGGGCCCGGCCAGATTCGCGACCTCGCCCGTGTCGCGCGGCCCCACCTCGGCGTCATCACATCGATTGCGCCCGTCCACCTCGAGCAGCTCGGCAGCCTCGAGAACATCGCCCGCGCGAAGGCGGAGCTCCTCGAGGAGCTTCCGGCCGGGGCAGTGGCGGTCCTGCCCGAGGACGCGCCGGAGCTGGAGACTTTCGTCCCGGAGGATCTCGACGTGCGCCGCTTTGGCCCGCCGGAGGCGGAAGTCCGCGACGGTCGGACGCACGTGCGCTGGCACGGCCGTGACGTCGTCTTCGGGTTCGCTGCGCGCCACCAGGCGGTGAACGCGGCGGCGGCGCTGACCGCGGCCGAGGCCCTCGGGGTCGAGCCGCCGAGCAAGCCGGTGGAGGTCGCCTTCTCGCTCTGGCGCTCGCAGGAGCTGGAGCTGCCGGGCGGCGGCCTCCTGATCAACGACGCCTGGAACGCGAACCCGGTGG
>VAXA01000042.1 GCA_005883365.1 Actinomycetota bacterium | reverse complement strand
CGGGCGGACGCGCGAGCACAGCCGTCTCGGTCGGCATCATCTCGACGTTCCTGACGGTCATCGTCGTCCTGCCGATCGCCGCCCTCGTCTGGGAGTCGAAGCAGAGCGGCGCCCACGCCTTCTGGCAGGCCGTCTCGAACCCGTTGGCGGTCGCCGCGCTCAAGCTCACCTTCGGCGCGGCCTTCATCGTCGTGCTGATCAACGGCATCCTCGGGACGGCGACGGCCTGGGTTCTCGTGCGGGACAACTTCCGCGGCAAGTCGCTCGTGAACGCGGTCATCGACCTGCCGTTCGCGCTGCCGACGATCGTCGCGGGACTGACGCTGCTTGCCCTGTACGGGCCGCGCTCGCCCGTCGGGATCCACGTCGCTTACACCCGCACGGCGATCGTCCTCGCACTCTGTTTCGTCACGCTCCCGTTCGTCGTCCGGACAGTGCAGCCCGTGCTGCTCGAGCTCGATACGGAGATGGAGGAGGCGGCCCGCTCCCTCGGCGCCCGGCAGACGGCCGTGTTCCGGCGGATCGTCCTACCCAACCTGTTGCCCGGAATCCTCTCGGGCGCCGTGCTCGCGCTCGCCCGGGCACTGGGCGAGATCGGCTCGCTCGTCCTCCTCGCCGGCAACATCCCAGGTCACACGCAGGTCGCCTCTGTGTACATCCTGAACGAGATCGAGAGCGGCAACTCAGCCGGCGCCGCCGCGGTCGCCGTCGTGCTGCTCGGGGCCTCGTTCGTCCTGCTCCTCGCCGTCGGCGCCCTTCGCTTCTTCGTAACGAGGTACGAGCGTGCTTAGACGCCTGGGACTCCGCGTCGTCGCCCTGGGTTACCTGCTCGTGATCCTCCTCGCGCCGCTGGCGGTGATCTTCTACAGGACCTTCGAGCACGGCCTGGAGCCGGTCTGGGCGGCCCTGTCCGACCCGCTCACGATCCACGCCTTTGAGGTCACGTTGATCGCGACGGCCATCGCCGTGCCCCTCAACACGGTCTTCGGCGTGCTCTGCGCCCTGGCCATCGTCCGCCGCCGCTTCCGAGGCAAAGGTCTGCTCAACGCCTTCATCGATCTGCCGCTCGCGCTGTCCCCGGTCGTGGTCGGCCTCGCGCTCTACCTCCTCTACGACCGCACGGGCTGGTTCGGCGGCTGGTTCACGGAGCACGGCATCCAGGTGTTGTTCGCGCTGCCGGCCATCGTGCTCGCCACGATCTTCGTCTCCGTCCCCTTCGTGGCTCGGGAAGTGATCCCCACCCTGCGCGAGCTCGGCAGCGAGCAGGAGCAGGCAGCCGCCACGCTCGGTGCGACGCGCTGGCAGCGCTTCTGGCGAATCACCCTGCCATCGATCCGCTGGGCGGTGATCTACGGCGTCGTCCTCACCACCGCGCGCTGCCTCGGGGAGTACGGCGCGGTTGCCGTCGTCTCGGGGCGTGTGCAAGGCAAGACGGAGACCGCCACGCTGCGTGTCGAGGACTACGTCGTGAACTTCCAGACGTCCGGGGCCTACGCGATCGCCGTTGTCCTTGCCGCAATCGCAGTGGTCGTGCTCGTCCTCATGACCTTGATCAAACCACAGGAGGAGACCGCCTGATGTCGATCGAGATCTGCAACGTCTCAAAGCGCTTCGGCACGTTCACCGCTCTCGACGACGTCTCGCTCGAGATCCCCGAGGGCTCGCTCACAGCCGTCCTCGGGCCGAGCGGCTCGGGGAAGTCGACCCTGCTGCGGATCGTGGCCGGCCTCGAGCGTCCCGACTCGGGTGAGGTGCTCCTTTCCGGCAAGGACGCAACCGGAGTCGCGCCGCAACGCCGGGACGTCGGCTTCGTCTTCCAGCACTACGCGGCCTTCAAGCACATGACCGTCCGTGACAACGTCGCCTTCGCGCTGACGATCCGCAAGGCTCCAGGGCTTCGCCGACCGCTACCCGTCGCGGCTTTCCGGCGGCCAGCGGCAGCGCATGGCCCTCGCCCGCGCCCTCGCTGCAAAGCCGCGCGTCCTCCTGCTCGACGAGCCGTTCGGGGCGCTCGACGCGCGCGTGCGAGCGGAGCTGCGCGACTGGCTGCGTCGGCTCCACGAGGAAGTTCGCGTGACGACGGTCTTCGTCACGCACGACCAGGAGGAGGCGATGGAGGTCGCCGACCGCGTCGCAGTCCTCGACCACGGGCATCTCGAGCAGGTCGGCGCGCCGGCCGACCTCTATGACGCTCCGGCCTCCGAGTTCGTCCTGCGTTTCGTCGGCGATGCCGTCCGCCTCGGCTCGCGTCTCGTGCGTCCGCACGAGATCACGCTCAGGCGCTGGCCGGACGACGGAGCGGTGGAGGTCGAGATCGAGCGCATCGCCGTCCTCGGCGCGGACGCCCGTGTCGACCTTGCGGACGGAAACGGGGTGCGTCTGACGGCCCGGCTGAGAAGGGACGAGCTCGAGGATCTCGATCTCGGGCGCGGGGAGATCGTCTGGGCGAGCGCCGAGCCGCTCCGCGGGCTCGCTGCGGACCCCTCAGCCGGCGACGCGGAAGCCGGCCAGGCCCTCGGGTGACTCCGCCGCGACGTCCAAGTGGTCGACCCCTGCGCCCCGCGGGCCCTCCCGACAGAAGTCGACGAGCGCCTCGACGTCCTGGAGCTCGCCCTCGAAGACCGCTTCCACCGTCCCGTCTGGACGATTTTGCACCCAGCCGGCGACCCCGCGCGACTGCGCGGCCCGCTCCACCGCGAAGCGGAAGCCGACACCCTGAACGAAGCCGTGTATGACGACTCGCCTGCGCTCCACGCGCACATTCGAGCAGGCGTAGGGTCGGCCGGGACGAAGTCAGCGCGCGTGACCAAACAGGAGCAGTCCGATCCGGCCGTCGAAGGCTTCCTCGCCCTCGCAGCGGCGCGGCTCGCGCCGCGCACCGTAGAGGCCTACCGGCGCGATCTCGCCCACCTGACTCGCTGGCTGGGTCGCTCGGGGCTTGGCCGCTCGCCTGCGGACGCGAGCACGGACGACCTCGCCGCGTACGTCGCGCAGCTGCGCGCCGACGGCCTCGCGGCGACGACGGTTGCGCGCCGGCTCGCCGCGGTCCGTTCCTTCTTCCGCCACCAGGTGCTCTTGGGCGCGCGCACCGACAACCCCGCGGCGAACGTCGAGCTCCCGAAACGCCGGCGGACACTGCCGCGCACGCTTTCACCCGCCGAGGTAGAGCGCCTGCTCGACGCGGCGGCGGGCACGACGCCGCGAGCCCTCCGCGACCGCGCCCTCGGCGAGCTCCTCTACGGCGCCGGACTTCGCGTCAGCGAGGCGGTCGGGCTCGACCGCCAGTCCGTCGACCTCGAGAACAGGCTCGTCCGCTGCCTCGGCAAGGGGAGCAAAGAGCGTGTCGTCCCGATCGGACGGGAGGCCGTGGATGCTCTTCGCCGATACCTCTCGCGCGGCCGTCCGTACCTCGACCGGCGACACCGGCAGGAACTGTTCCTCAACGCGCACGGGGGGCCACTTACCCGCGCCGGCGTTTTCCTCATCCTGCGCCGCCTGGCCGCGAAGGCCGGGCTCGAGCCGGAGCGCATCCACCCGCACCTCTTGCGCCACTCGTTCGCCACGCACCTCCTCGAGGGGGGCGCGCAGCTGCGCGCCGACGGCCTCGCGGCGACGACGGTTGCGCGCCGGCTCGCCGCGGTCCGTTCCTTCTTCCGCCACCAGGTGCTCTTGGGCGCGCGCACCGACAACCCCGCGGCGAACGTCGAGCTCCCGAAACGCCGGCGGACACTGCCGCGCACGCTTTCACCCGCCGAGGTAGAGCGCCTCCTCGACGCGGCGGCGGGCACGACGCCGCGAGCCCTCCGCGACCGCGCCCTCGGCGAGCTCCTCTACGGCGCCGGACTTCGCGTCAGCGAGGCGGTCGGGCTCGACCGCCAGTCCGTCGACCTCGAGAACAGGCTCGTCCGCTGCCTCGGCAAGGGGAGCAAAGAGCGTGTCGTCCCGATCGGACGGGAGGCCGTGGATGCTCTTCGCCGATACCTCTCGCGCGGCCGTCCGTACCTCGACCGGCGACACCGGCAGGAACTGTTCCTCAACGCGCACGGGGGGCCACTTACCCGCGCCGGCGTTTTCCTCATCCTGCGCCGCCTGGCCGCGAAGGCCGGGCTCGAGCCGGAGCGCATCCACCCGCACCTCTTGCGCCACTCGTTCGCCACGCACCTCCTCGAGGGGGGCGCCGACCTGCGCGCCGTCCAGGAGATGCTCGGGCACGCCGATCTCGCTACGACGGAGCTGTACACCCACGTATCCGATCGCAGGCGGCGAGAGTTGTACTTCCAGGCGCACCCGCATGCGCGCCGAAAGAAGCACGCAACGCAAGCAACCAGGAAGTAGCAATGCACCTCGACCCACATGTCGCAATCGCCGGCGCCACCACACTCGGGGCCGCGTGGCTCATGACGGTCGCGGGACTCCAGAAGAGCGCGCTCGAACGCCGCCGGCGCCGGCGCATCTGCCCTTCTTGCGGCCGGGAGATCCAGGCACGCGTCTGCACCAGCTGCGCGGGCTAGCGCTTTTCCTGAGCCTTCTGCTTCAGCGCCTGCGCGACGCTCCCGGCCGCGCGGCGCAGATCGCCGTCCGCGTCGTCGTCCGTGGCGAGCCCTTCGAGCAGCACAACCGTCTCGCGTTGTGCGGAGCCGTTTTTCAGCGCCATCACGGCGAGTCTGCGCACCGCGGAATTCTCATCTTCGTCGGCGACCATCTTGTGCAGAAGCGGCCGGACGGAGTTGACCGTGCTCGGGTGGTCGCGCGAGAGGAGCTCGAGCGAGAGGAGCGCGGAGCCACGCGCCGCCGGGCTCCCATCGTCGAGGCCGCGCCGCAGCAGCTCCTCCTTCGCGCGCCAGCGGAACAGGCCGATTGCGCGGAAGGCGAGCGCCCGCTCGCGGAAGTCGGCGCTGCGAGCGGCCGCCTCGAGCTCGTCGTCCCACTCGGCTCGTAACGCGGCGAGGTCTTGCGCGGCCCCGCTCTCCGCGAGCTCGTCCGCGCGCGCCGCTGCCTCTGCCAGGGTCACCTCAGGAGCCTAACGGCGCGCCTCCGGAAACCGCTCAGCTACGCTCGCGCCCGTGGTGCACAGGGCCGTCCTCATCCCCGGCGACGGCACGGGGCCGGAGCTGACAGAGGCGGCGCGGCGCGTTCTCGAGGCGACCGGCACCAAGATGGACTGGGACGTGCGCGGGGCGGGCGCGGACGTGATGGAGCGGCACGGCGGCAACCCGCTGCCCTCGGACGTCCTCGATGCGATCCGCGAGACCGGGTGCGCGCTGAAGGGGCCGATCACGACTCCCGTCGGCGGCGGCTTCCGCTCCGTCAACGTCGCGCTGCGCAAGGAGCTCGACCTGTACGCGCAGGTGCGGCCGTGCAAGAGCTATCCCGGCGTCCGCAGCCGCTTCGACGACGTCGACCTGATCATCGTGCGCGAGAACACCGAGGACCTTTATGCAGGCATCGAATACGAGCAGGGGACGCCCGACGCCGAGGAGCTCATCCGCTGGATCGAGTCGAAGGGCGGGAAACTGCGCCACCGCGACGCGGGCATCTCCATCAAGCCGATCTCCGTCACCGGCACGCGCCGCATCTTCGAGTTCGCGTTCGACTACGCGCGCCGCAACGGCCGCCGCAAGGTGACGGCCGTGCACAAGGCGAACATCATGAAGTTCACCGACGGGCTCTGGCTGCGCGTGGCCCGCGAGGTCGCGGCCGAGAATACGGACGTCGAGTTCGACGACCGGATCGTGGACAACATGTGCATGCAGCTCGTGCAGCGGCCGGAGGAGTACGACGTGCTCGTGCTGCCGAACCTCTACGGCGACGTCCTCTCCGACCTTGCGGCGGGAATGATCGGCGGGCTCGGCGTCGCCCCCGGCGGGAACTACGGTGAGACCGTCGCGGTCTTCGAGCCCACGCACGGCTCCGCGCCGAAGTACGCCGGGATGAACAAGGTCAACCCGATTGCGGAGATGCTGTCGGGCGTCCTCATGCTCCGCCACCTGGACGAGCGCGGCGCGGCCGACCGCCTCGAACGGGCGATCGCCGCCGTCATCGCGGAGGGGCGGAGCGTCACGTACGACATGAAACCGAACCGCGACGACCCGACGGCCGTAGGCACGAGCGAGGTCGCGGACGCGATCATCGAGAAATTGGAGGCAGAGGTACCGGCATGATGAGAAGGAAGATCACGATCGTCGGCGCCGGCGCAACAGGCGCGACCGCCGCGCACATCCTCGCCGCGCGCGACTACGCGGACGTCGTCCTCACGGACATCAAGGAAGGGCTGCCGCAGGGCAAGGCGCTCGACCTGAACCAGATGGGCCCCGTGCTCGGCTTCGAGCCGCGGATCACCGGCACGAACTCGTACGAGGAGACAGCCGGCTCCGACGTCGTCGTCATCACCGCCGGCCTCCCGCGCTCGCCGGGCATGTCACGCGACGACCTCGTGACGACGAACGAGAAGATCGTCGGCTCGGTGACCGAGCAGATTGTCGCGCAGAGCCCCGACTGCACGCTCGTCATCCTCTCGAACCCGCTCGACGCGATGTGTCACGTCGCGAAGAGCGTGTCGGGACTCGCGAAGGAGCATGTGTTCGGCCAAGCGGGGATCCTCGACACGGCGCGCTTCCGCACCTTCATCGCCTGGGAGACCGGCGCCTCCGTCCGCGACGTGCAGGCGCTCGTGCTCGGCGGCCACGGCGACCAGATGGTGCCCGTTGTCTCGGCGGCGACCGTCGGCGGGGTCCCGCTGCGGAAGCTCGTCTCCGAGGAGCGCATCCGGCTGATGGTCGAGCGCACCGCCAAGGGCGGCGGCGAGATCGTGCAGCTGCTCGGCACCTCCGCCTGGTACGCGCCAGGCGCGGCCGTCGCGGAGATGGTCGACGCCATCCTCCTCGACCAGAAGCGCGTCCTCCCCTGCACGGCGTACCTCGACGGTGAGTACGGGATCGACGGCCTCTACATCGGCGTGCCGGTGAAGCTCGGCGCCGGCGGGATCGAGGAGATCGTCGAGCTCGACCTCTCGGACGACGAGCAGGCGGCGCTCGAGCAGAGCGCCGAGGCCGTGCGCGACGTCGTCGGCGTGCTCTCGACCTGAGTGCTCGAGACGCTCGAGAACCGGTTCCAGGGCCGCGACTACCTCGTCGAGCTCGGCGCGCCGGAGTTCACCTCGATCTGCCCGCTCACGGACGCACCCGACTTCGGCGAGCTGACGATCCGCTACGTCCCGGGCGAGAAGCTGTTCGAGCTCAAGTCGCTGCGCGACTACCTGACCTCGTTCCGCGAGCGGAAGATCCTGCAGGAGGAGGTCGTGAACGAGGTGCTCGAGCGGCTCGTCGCCGACGGCGCGCCGCGCTTCGTCGAGGTCGAGGGCGAGTTCGCCGCCCGCGGCGGCATGACGACGCGCGTGGTCGCGAGCGCCGGGGAGTTGCCGGATTCGTGGATCTCGGACTGAGCGGCCGCACGGCGCTCGTCTGCGGCGCGTCGTCGGGCCTCGGCCTGGCGAGCGCCGAGGCGCTGGCGGAGGAGGGTGCGAACGTCGTCCTCTTCGCCCGACGCGAGGAGCAGCTCGAGGAGCACGCGAAACGGCTCGGCGGTGTCGCGATCGCCGGCGACGTGAGGGAGGATGCCGACCTCGAGCGGGCGGTAGCGACCGCGGTCGACCGCTTCGGCGGCCTCGACGTCCTTGTCTGGAACGGCGGTGGCCCGCCGCCCGGAACCGCCCAGGATGCCGACGAGACGTCGCTCGAATCGGCCTACCGGCTCCTCCTGCGGCCGGCGGTGACGCTCGTCCGCCTCTGCCTGCCGCATCTCGAGCGCAGCCCTGCCGGACGGATCGTCGCGCTCACGTCGCTCGCAGCCCAGGAGCCGAGCACCCATCTCGCACTCTCGAACACGTTCCGCCCGGCACTCACGGGCTGGCTGAAGACGCTCAGCCGGGAAGTCGGACCGCAGGGCATCACGGTCAACTGTGTCGCGCCGGGACGGATCGCGACGGCGAGGCTCGACGAGCTCTATCCCGACGGCCCGAGCGAAGGGCAGCTGGAGGAGATAGCGCTGCGGCGTTGGGGAACGCCGCGCGAGTTCGGTGACGTCGTCTGCTTCCTTGCCTCTGAGCGAGCCCGCTACGTCACCGGCCAGACCCTCGTCGTCGACGGCGGGCTCAAGCGGTTCCTGTTTTGAGACGCCTCCTCACTCCCTGGCGTGTCACGGGCGGGATTGTCGTCCTCTTGCTGGCGACGATCTTGATCCTGTTCAGCGTGCCCTCCGGGCAGTACGTCCTGCTCCCGGACGTGGCCCACCCGGTCGCGCCGCTCGTGAAGGTCCAGGGCGCGCACACGCCGAGCGGCTCGGGATCGATCTACTTCCTCGACGTGATCGAGCGGCACGCGAGCGAGCTCGAGGCTCTCTTCCCCTGGATCCACCCGAACGGGACGCTCGAGCCCGCCAACGCGATCGTCCCTCCGTGCTCTACCACGCAGCAGGCGCTGCAGGCCCAACTTCAGGAAATGGCGTTCTCGCAGCGCGTCGCCGCCACAGTCGCTTTACGTCAGCTCGGCTACCACGTCGCCGTCAAGCCGACCGGGGTCGTCGTTTCCCAGCTGATTGCCGGCACGAACGCACCCTGCAAGCTCCAGCCGATGGACATCATCGTCGCGGTCGACAGAACGGCCACGCCGACGATCGCTGCCCTGCACAGCGTTTTGGGACGCGTGAAGCCCGGTGCCATCGTCGCCTTGCGAGTCCGACGGGGCGGCCGGATCCTCACGGTGCGCGTCCGGACGATCGCCGTGCCGCAGGAGCCCGGCCAGGCGCTGGTCGGATTCGCGCCCGACCAGGCCGCGACGTTCAAGCTGCCGATCCGCGTCTCGATCGACGCCGGCGGAGTCGGCGGTCCCTCGGCCGGACTCGCCTTCGCGCTCGAGGTGATGCAGAAGCTCGGGCGGGACGTGACGCATGGATATCGGGTCGCGGCGACCGGACAGATGGAGCTGAACGGAGCCGTGGCGCCGATCGGCGGCGTGAGGCAGAAGGTCGTCGACGCGCACAAGTCCGACGTCGACGTCCTCCTCGTTCCGGCTGGAGAGAACGCAACGCTCGCGCGGCGATACGCCAAGCATCTTCGCGTCATCCCGGTCAGCACCTTCAAGCAGGCGTTGCGCGCCTTGGCAACACTGCCGCGAGCAGGGTAGAAAGATCGTTTTTCCTACCGTCCGAAACTGGCGGAAATTCGTCAGTTTTCGTCGGCGACAACGCTTGCTTCTGCGGTTTCTGCACCTATCATCGCACCTCGAAAGCGGCCTGGACTTCCTAGAGCAGAGGCGAAAATGAGCAAACGGTCCAAACCAACGTGCGCTGATTGCTATTTCCGGCGCGCCGGCCTTTGCGCTCTCCCCGGCGAGGCGATATGCCCGACGTTCCGCGTCGAGTCCGTCGGCCGGCTGGCACCGCCGCCTCAGCCGCGCCTCGTCCCGCGCGCGCTCGCTCACGCTGCCGCATAGCTCGCGAAGCTGACGCTTCGCTCGCTGGGATGAGGAACTCCGCGTCCGCGAGAGCGCGGTCTCGCGAACGCTCCGTGCTGTTATTGGCTTTCGATGCTCTGGACGAGAGGGCGTCCTCGTGCGCTCGCGCGCGGCGGAGGCCGGCGCGAGCGCAGTCCGGCCTACGGCTAAGCCCCCGCTGCGCGGATGTCTTAGCCTCCGGCCTTTTGGCCTGGTTGTGG
>VAXA01000010.1 GCA_005883365.1 Actinomycetota bacterium | reverse complement strand
ACCGACGAGGACCTCGACGTGCTCGTGTCGCTCGTCGATCACGCCGCGCTCGCACTCGAGGCGGCGCGGGAGGCAGCCGAGTCGGAGCGGCACCAGCGCGCCCTCGAGGAGCTGCTCGACGTGTCCTCGCGCATTACGGGGGAGCCGTCCAGCGCCGAGATCCTGCGCCGGGTGTGTACCGGTATCCACGGCGCCCTCGACTTCCGCAACGTCTGCGCGGCGCTCGTCGATCCGCAGACCGGCGTCGTCGAGCCGCACGCGACCGTGGGCTGGCAGCTCGAGGAGCTCCGGCAGCGCGAGCTCGTGACCGTGGCGCAGCTCGAGCCGCTGCTCGACGACCGCTTCCTGCGGGAGGGCTGCTACCTCCTCACCCACGAGGATGCGCGGGCGCGGCTCGCGACCGAGGTCGAGGTCTATCCGTCCCAGCTCAACGGCCGGGGTCCGTGGGCCTGGAACCGGCACTGGCTGATCGTGCCGCTCCGGGACGGCGGCGGCGCACTACTAGGGATCATCTGGGTCGACAACCCCGGCGACCGCCTCGTGCCGTCGGCGGACCGCCTGCAGGCGCTCCGGATCTTCGCGAACGACGCGGCCGCCGCCCTCGTCTCGGGACAGCACCTCGGCGAGCTTCGCTTTCTCGCCAACCATGACCCACTCACGCGCCTCCACAACCGCCGGGCCTTCGTCAACCGCCTCGAGGGCGAAGTGGCGCGCATGAGCCGCTACGAGCGGTCCTTCGGCCTCGTCATCGCTGACCTCGACGACTTCAAGCAGCTCAACGACCGCTACGGGCATTCCGCCGGGGACCAGGCTCTGGTCGCCTTCGCCAACGTGCTCGTCGAGTCGCTGCGGAGGCCGGACGACGCCTTCCGCATCGGCGGCGACGAGTTCGCGGTGCTCCTCGCGGAAGCGAGCGAGGAGGACGCGCGGCAGGTCGTCGCGCGGGTCGAGACGCTCCTCAAGCAGGCCGCCGAGGGAGATCCGTCGCTCGCCGGCCTCAGTGCGAGCTTCGGCTGCGCCGGTTGCCCGGAGGACGCGACCGACCCGCAGACGCTGTTCCGCCTCGCCGACGAGGCGCAGTACGACGCGAAGCGGAACGGCTCGGTTCTCCGCTTCGTAGCACGCGCGTAGCGCGGCCGCCCGCCGCCGTTCGCCTACCATCGGGCCGTGCGTAGGCTCGACGGAGCACGGAAGGGAGCGGAGGTGCCGGCTTAGGCGGCGCCGGAGCGGAACAGTGCAGAAGGTCGTCCTGAGCGAGCTCGACACCGGCGAGCGCGTCATCTCCGAGCGGGTGGCGAGCGTGCGCTCCGTCGCGCTCGGCTTCTGGATCGACGTCGGCTCCCGCGACGAGCGCAGCGACCGCGCTGGCGTCTCCCACTTCATCGAGCACCTCCTCTTCAAGGGCTCGCGCCGCTTCGATGCGCAGGAGATCGCCGAGACGTTCGACGCCATGGGCGCCGAGCTGAACGCGGCGACCTCGCGGGAGAACACCGTCGTCTACGCGCGCGTCCCCGACCACCACGTCGAGACCGCCCTCGAGGTGATGACGGACATGGTCTTCGCGCCCGCGTTCACCGAGGTCGACCAGGAGCGGGAGGTCGTGCTCGAGGAGATCGCGATGTACGAGGACACCCCGCAGGAGCTCGTGCACGACCTCTTCTCGGAGGCCGTCTTCGCCGACCACCCGCTCGGGCGGCCGGTGATCGGCACGGCCGAGGTGATCGCCTCGGTGAGCCGCCGCGCGCTCGCGGGCTATCACCGCACGGCGTACACGCCCGGGAACGTCGTCGTCGCCGCGGCCGGGAACCTCGAGCACGACCGCCTTGTCGCGCTGCTGCAGCGGAGCGAGCGCCGGGCCGGCGCGCCGGCGCGTGCGGGCACCCGTGTCCGCCGCCCGCTCGCGCGGCTTCCGGGTCCCGGGCTCCGCTTCCAACGGAAGGAGACGGAGCAATACCACCTCTGCCTCGGCGCGACGGGCATCTCGCGCTCGGACCGCCGCCGCTTCGCCGCATCCCTCCTCGACGCGATCCTCGGCGGGTCGGCCTCGTCACGGCTATTCCAGGAGATCCGCGAGAAGCGCGGCATGGCGTATGCGGTCTACAGCTTCGCGGCGCAGTACACCGACACCGGCGTCCTGGGCGTCTACGTCGGCACGCGCGAGGAGAACCTCGCGGCCTGTGTCGAGATCTGCGTCGAGCAGATCGCCGAGATCGCCGCTGGCCGGTTGCGCAAGGGCGAGCTCGAGCGGGCGAAGGAGAGCCTCAAGGGACGGATCGTCCTCTCGCTCGAATCCACCTCGAACCGCATGAGCCGGCTCGGAAAGGCGCTCGTGACCGACACCGAGCTCCTCACCCTCGACCGGGTGATGGCCGAGATCGACGCGGTCGACGGCGACGAGCTCGCCGAGCTCGCGTCCGTGCTGTTGCCGCCGGAGCGGCTCGCCGCAGCGGGGGTCGGATCCGACGAGGCGCGTTTCCGCGCCGCCGTCGGCCGCGCGAGCTCGAGCCTCGTCGAGCAGGCGGCTGCGTGAAGCTGGCGTTTTTCGGCGCCGAAGGGAAAGCCGGCAGCGCGATCGTGCGGCGGCTCGAGGCGGCCGGGCACGAGGTGCGCGGGATCGAGGTCGGCGACGAGCCGGACGTGGAGGGCTGCGACGCCGCAGTCGACTTCACGACGCCCGAGGCGGCGCCGGCGAACGTCCGCGCCGCGCTCGAGCAGGGCGTCTCGTGCGTCGTCGGCACGACCGGCTGGGAGCCGGGCGAGCTCGGCGCGCTGGCGGCGGAGAAGGGGCTGCGCCTCTTCGTCGCCCCGAACTTCTCGATCGGCGCCGTCCTGATGATGCGGTTCGCGCAGGAGGCCGCCGTGCATTTCCCGCGGGCCGAGATCGTCGAGCTCCACAACGAAGCGAAGAAAGACGCGCCGTCGGGGACCGCAAAGACAACCGCGGAGTTGGTTGGCGGCGATCCGGCGATCCACTCGGTGCGCCTGCCGGGGCTCGTCGCGCACCAGGAGGTCATCTTCGGCGGCGAGGGACAGCTGCTGACGATCCGCCACGACACGACCGGCCGGGAGTCGTTCGCCGACGGCGTCCTCCTCGCGCTCGAGAAGCTCGGCGAGCTGCCGCCGGGTCTGACGATTGGCCTGGAGACCCTGATCTCGTAGAAGATCCACCTATGCGGACCGAGGCGGCCGAGCTCGTCTTCGACGAGGCGACGAAGGTCTACCCCGGCCGCGAGAGTGCAGCGGTCGACCACCTCTCGCTCACGGTGCCGGCGGGGGAGATCTGCGTCCTCGTCGGTCCGTCGGGCGGCGGCAAGACGACGGCGCTCAAGCTCGTCAATCGGCTGATCCCGCTCACGAGCGGCGACATCCGCATCGACGGCACGTCGATCCTCGAGCAGGACGTCGTCGAATTGCGGCGCTCCATCGGCTACGTGATCCAGCAGGTCGGCCTCTTCCCGCACATGACGGTGGAGGGGAACATCGGCACGGTGCCGCGGCTGTACCGGCGGCCGCGCTCCTGGATCAAGGCTCGCTCGGCCGAGCTGCTCGAGCTCGTCGGTCTGGATCCGTCCTACGCGAAACGGTTCCCGGCACAGCTCTCGGGCGGCGAGCGCCAGCGCGTCGGCCTCGCCCGCGCTCTTGCGGCCAATCCGCCGCTGATGCTGATGGACGAGCCGTTCGGCGCGATCGACCCGATCGTCCGCGCGCGGCTGCAGGACGAGTTCCTCCGCCTCCAGAAGGAGATTCGCAAGACGGTCGTCTTCGTCACGCACGACGTCGACGAGGCGATCAAGGTCGGCGACCGGATCGCGATCCTCCGCGAGGGCGGCCGGCTCGCCCAGTACGACACGCCGCAGCAGATCCTCGAGCACCCGGCGGACGAGTTCGTCGCGGAGTTCGTCGGCCGCGACCGCGCGCTCAAGGCGCTCGCCCTGCGCACGCTTGGCGAGCTCGAGCTCTCCCCGGCGACCGAGGACGGGCTGCCCCGCTTGCCCGCGGACACGAGCCTCCGCGACGCGCTGGCGCTGCTCGTCGCCGAGCGCCGCAACGCGCTGCTCGTCATCGGGGCCGACGGCGCGCCGCTCGGCGTCGCCACGCGCGAGGATCTCCTCGCATGACCGGTTGGCGCCTCGCGGACGGCGGCCCGGTCATCCCGAACTTCGGCCACGGGAGCGAGTGCTTGCGGGACAACGGCTGGCTCTGCACCAGCTGGGTCCGCCAGCACTGGGGCGACATCCTTCAGCCCGCGCTCGTCCAGCACATCGAGCTCACGCTGATCGCCGTCGGGATCGGCTTCGCGATCGCCTTCCTGCTCGCTCTCGTCGGCTTCCGCTGGCGCGTCTTCGACCCGCCGCTCGGCGCGTTCACGGACATCCTGTACACGATCCCGAGCATCGCTCTCTACCAGCTGCTGGTCCCGGTCACCGGCCTCACCGTGACGACGATCGAGATCGCGCTCGTCTCCTACACGCTCTTCGTTCTCTATCGCAACATCGTGGCCGGATTGCGCGCCGTGCCGCCGGAAGTGCTCGAGTCGGCGCGGGGTATGGGGCTGACCCGGAGGCAGACCTTCCTGCGGGTCGAGCTGCCGCTCGCGGCGCCGGCGATCCTGGCCGGCCTCCGGGTCGCAACGGTGGCGACGATCTCGATCGCGACTGTCGCGGCGTTCCTCATCTACTACGGCCTTGGGGGCCCGATCTTCGACGCGCTCGGGCAGCCGGACATCTTCCGGACGGAGCTCCTCGCCAGCGGGGGACTCGCGATACTTCTTGCCCTCTCAGCAGACGCGCTCCTCGCGCTGCTGCAACGGGCCCTCACGCCCTGGAGCCGGCTCCGCTGATGCTCGCCTCGCTCTTCGTCGACGCGTTCCGCTTCATCCCGGACAACGCAGGCCTGTTGCTGAACAAGACGGCAGAGCTGGCCGAGCTGGCCTTCACGGCCCTTGGCATCGCGATCCTCATCGCCCTGCCGCTCGGCCTCTGGCTCGGGCATCGGCATCGTGGGCTGTTCGTGGCGCTCGCCGTGTCCTCGGCCGGCCGAGCCTTGCCGAGCATCGCCATCATCGGCTTTTTCGTCGCGATCCTCGGCGTCGGCTTCTGGAACAACGCGGTGGCGCTCGTCGTGCTCGGGATCCCTCCGATCCTCACGAACACCTTCTTCGCGGTCGAAGGCGTCGACCCCGACGCCGTCGAGGCAGCGCGTGGCATGGGCCTGACCGAGGAGCAGATCCTCACGCGCGTCGAGCTCCCGCTCGGGCTGCCGCTCATCCTCGCCGGACTTCGGATTGCCGCCGTATTCGTCATTGCAACGGCGACGATCGCTGGCATCGCGGGCGGCGGCGGCCTCGGCGAGATCATCGCCAATCAGGCGGCCTATGGCCTCCCCGGCGTGCTCGCCGCGGCGCTTTGCGTCTCCGCCGTCGCTCTTCTCACCGCCGCAGCCCTCGCGCTGGCTCAGCGCGCCGCCTTCCGCAGGATGGCTCCAACCGCGTAGGGTCCGCGGGGTACGACAACCGAGAGGAGGGAGAGATGGTTCGGAAGCACACGCGTCGCGCCGCGAAGGCGGCGTTCGCGGTCTCGTTCGGAGTCGCGCTTCTGATCGGGCTTACGGCGTTCAACGGGGTGGCGCAGAGCGGCGTCGCCGGTGCGACGAAGACGGTCGCGAAGCCGACGATCGTGATCGGCACGAAGAACTTCACGGAGGAGTTCATCCTCGGCCAGCTCTACGGCCAGGCCCTCGCCGCGAAGGGGTTCCACGTCGTCTACAAGGGGAGTTTCGGCTCGTCCGAGCTCGCCAACACGGCGATCCGAAGCGGAAAGATGAACTTCTACCCGGAGTACACGGGCATCATCGTGCTCGACCTCGCGAAAGCGAAGAAGTTCCCGCAGACGGCGGCCGCGACGTACCAGGCGGCGAAAGCGTACGAGCAGAAGCACGGGCTCACGCTGCTCAAGGAGACGCCATTCGTGGACAGCGACACCTTCACGATGCTGACGAAAACGGCGCACAAGCTCGGCGTGAAGACGATCGCGGACATGAAGAAGGTGAAGTCGTTCTCGTACGCCGGCTTCCCGGAGTGCAAGACGCGGATCACGTGCCTGCTCGGCCTGAAGAACGTCTACGGGCTCAAGCAGGTGAAGTTCGTCGCGCTCGGCTCGATCAGCATCTACACGCTGCTCGACAAGGGCCAGGTAACGGGCGGTGACGGCTTCACGACCGATCCGCAGCAGAACAGCAAGAAGTACACGGCACTCGTGGACAACAAGCACATTTTCGGGTTCCAGAACGTTGCTCCGGTGGTCTCGCAGAAGCTGCTCAAGGGCTCGGCGGGGATGCAGCTCGAGTCGATCTGCAACAAGGTCTCGAGCATGCTGACGATCAACGCAATGCGGGCGATGGACAAGGCCGCCTATGTTCAAAAGGCGACCCCGAAGCAGATCGCGCACGGGTTCCTCGCGGCGAACGGCCTGCTCAAGTAGTGAAGGTCGTTGTACTAGGCGGAGGGTCGACCGGCGAGCACTTCGTCGGCGCCCTCCGCCGGTTCGACGACCTCGACCGGGCGCCCGGACTGCACGGCGAGCGTCCGGAGCCGGACGGCGTCTGGTCGTGGCGCGATTGGATGACGAACGACTGGGACGACGCCGGCCAGCTCCACTACCTCGAGGAGTGGCGGTGCCGGCTCGTTCGCGGCGAGGGGCGTGTCGCGCGGCCGGGAGTGGTGGAGGTCGACGGACAGGAGCTGGCGTACGACCGGCTCGTCCTCGCCACCGGCTCGCGGCCCGCGATCCCGCCGATCGACGGGCTCGACTCCATCGACTACTGGACGAACCGCGAGGCGACCCGGACGCACAAGGTGCCGCAGAGCCTCGCGGTGATGGGCGGCGGGCCGGTCGGGGCCGAGCTTGCGCAGTTCTTCTCTCGTATGGGCTCTCGGGTGACCGTCGTCGAGCGCGGCGAGCGGCTGCTCGGGCGCTTCCACCCCGACGCGGGCGAGCTGCTCGCGGAGCTCTTCCGCGAGGAGGGGATCGGCGTCCGCATCGGCGTAGGGATCGAGCGTGCGGAGCGTTGGGCTGGAAGCGTCGCCGGCGAAGCCGGCGACGCCCGGCGGAAAACCGCGGCGCCTCCGGCGCCGCCGGGCATACGGCTCCACCTGTCGGACGGCTCGACCCTCGAGACCGAACGCCTACTGATCGCGACGGGACGCCGGCCGAACGTCGAGCGGCTCGGCCTCGACGAGCTCGGAGTCAAGATCTCCGGACGCGGGGTCGAGGTGGACGAGCGGCTGCGCGCGGCCGACGACGTGTGGGCGATCGGCGACGTGACCGGCATCGCGCAGTTCACGCACGTCGGCAAGTACCAGGCGCGGGTCGCCGCCGCGGACATGACCCGTCGCCGGGCCAAGGCCGACTACCGGGCGATCCCGGCCGGGATCTTCACCGATCCGGAGGTCGCGGCCGTGGGCCGCAGCGACGGCGAAGACCTCGTCAGCACGCGGATCGAGCTCGGGAAGTTGCCGCGCCTCTCGACGTACGAGAAGCCGGCGCGCGACGGCTTCGTCCGCGTCTTTGCCGACCCGCGGCAGGGCGTCCTCGTCGGCGCCGTCTGCGTCGGGCCGCAGGCGGCCGAGTGGCTCGGCCAGTTCACGCTCGCGATCCGGGCCGCGGTGCCGATCGAAACGCTCCTCGACACGATCCAGCCGTACCCGACCTTCTCCGAGGGCGTCTTCTACGCGTTGCAGGAGTTGCAGGGCCAGCTCTCGTAGTATTCATCGACATGCTCGGCTCCGTGATCACCGCGATGGTGACGCCGTTCGGCGCGGACGGGGCCGTCGACCTCGAGCGGTTCCGTGAGCTCGCGAGCTTTCTCGTCGAGAACGGCTCCGACGGGCTCGTCGTCTGCGGCACGACCGGCGAGTCGCCGACGCTGAGCGACGAGGAGAAGCTCGAGCTCTTCCGCTCGGCTGTCGAGACGGTCGGCGACCGCGCGACCGTGATCGCCGGCACAGGCACGTACGACACGGGCCACTCCGTCCACCTCACGCGCGAGGCGACGGAGCTCGGCGTCGACGGCATCCTCGTCGTGACGCCGTACTACAACAAGCCGCCGCAGCGGGCGATCGTCCGCCATTTCGAGGAGATCGCCGCCGCGACCCACCTGCCGGTCGTCGCGTACAACATCCCTGGCCGCGTCGTCGTCAACATCGAGCCCGCCACGATCGCGCGGCTCGCCGAGATCGAGAACGTCGTCGCCGTGAAGCAGGCGCTCGACGATCCCGAGCAGGCGCGCTTCATCGCGGAGGACACGCGGCTCGACCTCTACTCCGGCGACGATCCGAACACGTTCGCCTTCCTCGAGCTCGGCGGCGTCGGCGTCGTGTCGGTGACTGCGCATCTCTGGGGCTCGCAGATCGCAGAGATGATCCGTCGTCACCGAGAAGGCGACGTCGAGGGCGCGCGCGTGATCCACGAGGAACTGCAGCCGTCGTACGACCTCCTGCGGATCCAGGTCAATCCGATCCCGATCAAGGCGGCGCTGAACCTCACGGGCCACGAGGTCGGCGGGCACCGGCTGCCGATGGTCGAGGCGGACGAGGGCGAGCTCGCACAGATCCGCTCCTGCCTCGAGCGGTCGGGCCTGCTCGCCACAGCGTCAGCGTAAGACAGCAAGAACTGCCAGGCGTGCGCGGCGGAGCCGCGGCAAGATCGCGGCATGGGCATCGCGCGGGACGGGCTGAGGGGTCTCCTCGACGCGCTCGTGGAGAGCGTCGAGACCGGCGGGAGCGGCGAGGAGGTCGCGGCGCGCGTGCACGTCAGCCGCTTCCACTTCGACCGAATCGTCGCCGGCGCGCTCGACGAGACGCCGGGCGCGTTCCGCCGCCGGCTCCTGCTCGAGCGGGCCGCACACTCACTCGCCGGCGGCGCCGGCGTGGGGGAGGCGGCGCTCGAGGGCGGCTACCTCTCCCCGGAGGCGTTCGCCCGCGCCTTTCGGCGGGCGTACGGCATCGCGCCGAGCGCATTCGCCGGGAGCGGTCTTCCGTTCCGGCTGCCCTCACCGAACGGCATCCACTTCCACCCGCCGGGGGCACTGCTCGTCGCCGGCGGAGAGAGGAGCGAGACGATGGACCTCACGGATCGCCTGCTGGAACATGACCTGTGGCTCACGGGCCGCCTGCTCGACGCCGCCGAGGAACTCCCAGCGGACACGCTCGCGGAGCCGCTCGACGTGGAGGAAGAGACGATCGGCTCGATGCTCGAGCGGCTTGTCTGGAGCAAGGAGATGTGGACGGCCGCGGTCGAGGGCCGGCCGATGCCGGAGCGGCGGGAGGGCTCGCCCGAGTGCCTGCGCAAGCGGCTCGGCGAGGCCGGTCCGGCGTTCACGCAGATCGTCCGCGACGCCCGGGCGCGCGGCGCGTGGGACACGGCGTTCGTCGACGCGACGTGCGAGCCGCCCGAGTCGTTCACGTACGGCGGCATGGCGGCGCACGTCCTCACGTGGTCGGCGCACCGGCGTCATCTCGTCCTCGAAGCACTACAACGGCACGGCGTCGAGGTCGAGCACGCCGACCCTCTCGGCTGGGAGCGCAGCGACCGCGCATAGACTCCGCGCCGATGGGCGTCTGCCGCATCATCCCGATGGGCGGCCTCGGCGAGGTCGGCAAGAACATGACCGTCTACGAGGCGGACGGTGCGATCGTCGTCGTCGACGCCGGGCTCGCATTCCCGCGGGACGAGCACCTCGGCGTCGACCTCGTCCTGCCGGATTTCTCGTATCTCCGCGATCGGGAGGAGATGGTGCGCGCCGTCGTGCTCACGCACGGGCACGAGGATCATGTCGGCGCCCTCCCGTACCTGATGCGCGAGGTGCGCGTGCCGCTCGTGCTCGCGACGCGGCTCACGCTCGCGCTCGTCAAGTCGAAGCTCGACGAGCACGGGCTGCTGCGGGTCGCGGAGCTGCGGGAACTGGCGCCTGGCGACGATCCCGTCGACCTCGGTCCCTTCCGGCTCGAGTTCGTGCGGATGGCGCACTCGATCCCCGACTCGGCCGCGGTCGTGCTCGAGACGCCGGGCGGCCGCTGCGTCCACACCGGCGACTACAAGCTCGACCACACGCCCGTCGACGGCCAGCGCACCGACGTCGGGCGGCTGGCGGAGGTCGGCAGCCTCGGCGTCGACCTCCTGCTCGGGGACTCCACGAACGCCGAGCGGGCCGGCGTCACCGAGTCGGAGCGGGTCGTCGGCGAGGCGTTCCGCCAGATCTTCCCGAGCCGCGAGGGCCGGATCCTCGTCTCCTCCTTCGCCTCGAACGTCCACCGGATGCAGCAGGCGGCGGACGTCGGCCTCGACTGCGGGCGTAAGGTCGCCTTCGTCGGCCGCTCGATGCGCAAGAACGGGAACATCGCGCGCAGCCTCGGCTATATGGACGTCCCGGAGGACGCGATCCTGCGGCCCCACGAGCTCGCCGAGCTGCCGCGTGGCGAGCAGTTGATCCTCTGCACCGGCAGCCAGGGCGAGCCGATGTCGGCCATGACGCGGATCGCGTACAACGACCATCCCGCCGTCCGGGTCGAGGCGGGTGACACGGTGATCATCTCGGCGAAGCCGATTCCCGGCAACGAGCTGCGCGTCCACGATGCGATCAACCGGCTCGTGAAGATGGGCGCGGAGGTGCTGCACGAGGACAACGCGCCCGTGCACGTCTCCGGCCACGGGAAGGCCGAGGAGCTGCGGACGATCATCGGCCTCGTGCGCCCGAAGGCTGTGATGCCGATGCACGGAGAGTTCCGGATGCTTGCGGCGCACGCCCAGCTCGCGCGCGAGGGCGGCGTTCCCGAGGACCGGATCGTGATGGCGGAGAACGGCACCGTGGTCGAGCTGCGCGACGGCGTGGCGGCGATCGTGGGCGAGGTGCAGGCGGGCATGACGTTCGTCGACGGCCTCGGCGTGGGCGACGTGCACGACGTGGCTCTGCGCGACCGGCGGAAGCTCTCGGAGGACGGCATCCTCATCGTCGTCGCGACGCTCGCCGCGCAGGACGGCGGCGGCCTGACGGCTGCGCCGGAGCTGATCGCGCGCGGCTTCGGCGAAGGGGCCGAGCCGCTACTCGACGAGCTGCGGGACGAGGCGTCGCGGGTTCTCGCCGAGTTGATCGGTGACGACGTGACCGAGATCAAGCTCCTGCAGGAGCACCTGCACGACGCGCTCGGCGGCATCGTCTACGACCGGACGCGGCGCCGGCCGATGGTGCTGCCCGTGATCGTCGAGGTCTAGCCGCTATTTCGCCGGCAGCGAGGCGGCGTAGGCGGTACCTCGCTCCACCCACTCGCCCAGCGCGGCGTCGTCGGCGACGTCGGCCGTATCGACGCGGAGCCAGCCGGCCGTCTGTCGGCCCCGCATCTCCATCGGCACGGCGGGAGTCGTCGCGACGAGCTCGTCGGACTGCTCGGGATCGACACGGACGAGGATCCCGCCCTCGCCGCTCGCGGCGATCGCCATGTTGCCGCCGATCAGGAACGCGAGCCCGTCGAACATCTTCTTCTCCGTCAGGCCGGCCCGGTCGCCGAGGAGCGCCCGCAGCCGGCCGGCGAGCTCCTCGTCGTAGGCCATCAGTCGTCGTCCATCGGCTCGCCGTCGAAGTAGCCGAGGTGCTCGACGCGGCCCATCACGCCGAGCCCGCGCCACGCGATCTTGTTCGAGCGCGGGTAGAAGCACATGTCGTTCGGCCTACGCGTGCCGTAGACGAGCATGGTGCAGCCGTCGGGGCCGGCGACGAAGTGGTGTGAGACACCCGTCCCCGGCGGACGCGCCACGAGGTGCCCGGGGCGGAGCGAATGCTCCTCGCGCTGCGCGCCGCCGCGCTCGACCTTGTCCGGCGAAGGCCAGAGATGCAGGGTCGCGGCGCCGTCGAGGATGACGAAGATCTCCTCCTCCTCGGAGTGGCAATGAGGAACCGAGCCCATCTTCCCGGGCGTGAGCTGCTCCCAGGCCAAGCCGGCGAGGTCGGTCGTGCCCGTCGGGGTGAAGTACGCGAAGGTCTGGTTGCCAAAGGTCTCACGCTCGACTTCCGAGACGTTCTTGATGTTCTCCGGCCGCGGCTTCGGCTCTCCCACCTCTAGTGGAGGCACGCCGGCCTCGACGTCCCACGGGTCGTCGTCGCGGCCCTCGACCCAGGGCCAGCCGATGCGGATGGCGCGCGAGCGGGGGAGCCAGCCGATCTCCGTCGGGTGGCGGGTGCCGAAGACGAGGTACTCGAGCCCATCGGGGCCCGCCACGAACGTGTGCTCGAAGTGGTCCGGGCGCTGGATGACACAGTCGAGCGGCCGCACCTCGTGTACGTCACCGTCCTGCCAGGCGAGCCCCGAGCCGGCGAGGACGAAGAAGAGCTCCTCGGACGCGCCGTGCGAATGCGGCGGCGTCGGCAGCTTGCCGGGCTCGATGCGGACGCGGTTGACGCCCACGCCGCGCGTGCCGGCGGCGTCGCCGAGCCGCTGCCACGTCGCGTCCATCTCGCCCTTCGCGTTGCGTCGGCTCTCGACCTCGTCCCAGTGCGCGACCGTCATGTGGGAGGAGTCTAGGCTCGCACTGTGTCGCGTCCTCGCCTTACCGTCGTCGGCTCGATCAACCTCGACCTCGTCGTGCGGGCCGAGCGGTTGCCGCGCCCGGGCGAGACGGTGAGCGGCGCGCGCTTCTCCCGCCTCCCCGGCGGCAAGGGGGCAAACCAGGCGGTCGCGGCCGCGCGGCTCGGGGCCGAGGTCGCGATGGTCGGCTGCGTCGGACGCGACGAGGTCGCGGTTGAGGCGCTCGCCGGGCTACACGAAGCTGCGGTCGAGGAGCGCTGGCTCGTCAAGAACACCCCGACCGGGATCGCGCTCGTCACCGTGGATGCGGCGGGGGAGACGACCATCGTCGTCGCATCCGGTGCGAATGCGGAGCTGCGGCCCGACGATCTCGCTCTGGGTGAGGCCGACGCGGTTCTCTGTCAGCAGGAGATCCCGGCCGAGACCGTCGCGCGGGCAGGCGAGCTCGCGCCGCGGTTCTTCCTCAATGCCGCGCCGGCGCGGGACGGCGCTCCCGCGGCCGAGCTGACGATCGTGAACCGGCTCGAGCTCGAAGCGCTTGGAGAGCGACCGGGCCTCGTCTGCCTCACGCTCGGCGCGGAGGGCGCGGTCCTCCTCGAGGACGGACAGGAAGTGGCACGGGCGGAGCCGCCGGCGGTCGAGGCGGTCGACGGTACGGCCGCCGGCGACGCGTTCACCGCCTGTCTCGTCGTCTCGCTACTGGAAGGGCGCTCGCCCGACGAGTCCCTGCGGCGGGCCTGCGCCGCGGGCGCCCTGGCGGCCTCGCGCTTCGGCGCGCAGACCTCGCTGCCGACTGCCGAGGAGGTGGACGCGCTCCTGTGAGCACCAAGATCGTGATCGACTGCGATCCCGGCCACGACGACGCCATCGCGATCCTCCTCGCGCTCGCCTCGCCGGAGGTCGAGCTGACCGGCGTCACGACCGTGGCGGGCAACCAGACGCTCGACAAGACGACCCGCAACGCGCTCGTCACGCTCGAGATCGCCGGCCGCAGCGACATCCCGGTCGCCGCCGGGGCGGAGGCGCCGCTCCGCCGCGAGCTCCGCACCGCAGCGCACGTGCATGGCGAGACCGGCCTTGACGGCCCGGAGCTGCACGAGCCCTCGTCGCGGCCCGTCGGTGGGCCCGCAGCCGATTTCCTCGCGGAGCTGATGGAGCCTGGCGTGGTCCTCGTCCCGACGGCGCCGCTCACGAACGTCGCCCTCCTGCTCGAACGGCACCCGGACGTGCACGAGCGCATCGAGCGCATCGTCTGGATGGGCGGCGCGATCGGCGAGGGGAACGTCACGCCGGCCGCGGAGTTCAACGCCTTCGTCGATCCCGAGGCCGCAGCCGCGGTCTTCGCCAGCGGGATCCCGATCACGATGATCGGCCTCGACGTGACGCACAAGGCGCTCTTCACGCGCGAGCACGCGGAGCGCCTGCGCAGCACCGGCCGCGCGGGCCGCTTCGTCGCGGAGCTGTCGGACTTCTTCCAGCAATTCCACGAGCGTTCCTACGGCTTCGGCGGCTCGCCGATCCACGACGCGATGGCGATCGCGCACGTTATCGACCCGACGCTCGTGACGACGCGCCACGCGAACGTCGCCGTCGAGACGCGCTCGGAGCTCTGCGACGGCCGCACCGTCGTCGACCTGCGCGGCGTGACCGGCCGCGAACCGAATGCCGACGTCGGTGTCGACGTCGACGCGGAGCGGTTCCTCGAGCTCCTCGTGTCGCGGATCGCGTCGCTGCCATGATCGTGTACGCCTGCATCGCCCCGCACGGCGAGGTCGATCTCGCGCCGGAGCTGCGGGCCGCGATGGAGGAGCTCGGACGGCGCTTCGCAGCGGCCGCCCCCGACGTCGCGGTGATCGTGACGCCGCATTCCGTCCATGTCGGCGGCCACTTCGCCGTCGTCACGGCCGGGAACGTGGGGGAGTGGGAGACGGACGCCGAGGTCGTGGCCGCGCTGCTCGAGGCGCCCCTGCCGGTGCTCGGCGTCTCGTACGGCGGGAACGATCCGGCGACGGCCGAGTTCCCGCTCGACTGGGGCACGGAGGTGCCGCTCGAGTTCCTCCGGCCGCCGCGCATCGTCGTCGTCTCGCCGGCGCGCGACCGGCCGCTCGAGGAGCACCTTCGCCTCGGCGAGGCGATCGCGGCGCTGCCGGGGCGCGTCGCGCTCGTCGCGAGCGCCGACCACGGCCACGCGCACGATCCGGACGGCCCGCACGGCTTCGACCCGGCCGCAGCCACCTACGACGCGCGGCTGCA
>VAXA01000225.1 GCA_005883365.1 Actinomycetota bacterium | reverse complement strand
ACGAGGAGGTGGGCGCTGCAGCCGAAGCGCTTGGGCTACGGCCAGGTTGAGGCGACGCGGAGCGGGAAGTACGGCGGCGCGAGGAGGAAGCCGATGCGTGCGTCCTGGCCACGGTGGCCGCGGGCCATCTGGATGGCTGCGCCGATGCCGCCGATCGGGACGAAGCCGAGCTGCCGCACCGCGGCGGCGTCCCGGGCGCCTGCGACATAGACGGCGCCGACCCGCTCGAGCGCGGGCCGGCACGCCTCCCAGTCGCGGAACGGCAGCAAGGGGTGCACCGTGCGTCCGGCGCGGTATTCCTCGAGTGCACGCGCGTCCGCGGCGACCGCCTCCTCCGCCGCAGCCAGCAGCCGCGGGTCGCGGGCGATCGGGTCGGAGCGGAAGAAGACGAGGTACGGCTGTTGCGTCGGCCGGGCGAAGACCCGTCGGAACCGGTGCACGAGGATGACGATGCCGCCGTCCGCGACAGGGAAGGCATCCCGCCACAAGCCCAGGGCGTGGGCAAGGCCGAGGTGCGCGGCGAGGAGCGGATTCGGGTTCTCGCGCGGCAAGAAGGGCGTCACGCCGGGAATCGCGATCACGAGTGCGTCGAGGGGCTCGTCGAGCGTCGCTCGCCTCAGCTCGATCGCGCGGAGCAGGGCCTCGGCGTGCACGACCGACGGCGGGCCTGCGAGCACTACGGCGGCAGTCCGCACGCCTCGTAGCGAGCGGAGCACCCGGCGGCGAACGGACTCGGGTGAGGCTGCGAACGCGAACCGCAGGGGCGAGCGGGCGATCCGCTCGGCCGCTTCGGGCTCGTACGGATAGCCGCGCAGCGGGCCCGTGAACTGCGGGTGGTTGAGAACGAGCGAGACGCCGAAAAGGGGCACACGGTCCGCGAGCGCCCGCTCGACGAGCGTTGCCACGCGCCAGCCCTCCGACCCTCCCGTCTCGAGGAGCGACTCCGCAGTGGCGCGACGCTGCGTCTCCGCATCGGCGGCGGCGAGCAGCGTTGCCGGGCCGCCGTGCAGCACGCTCTCCGCCGCGCTTACGACGACGACGAGGTCCGTCTCCACGAGCTCGGGGGCGACCCGCACCCGTGGCGCGCCCGCAGGGAGACCGGCGAGGGCGGGGTCCGCAGCGTCGTGCACGGCCAATCTGCCGTGGAAGCGACGCCGAAACTCGGGTGGCACGAGCGCCGCGATCTCCGGCCGGCTCGCGCGGCGGGCGAGGCCGCAGGCGACGAGCAAGGTCTGGTTCTCGGTTGGCACGCCGAGCTCATCGAGCGTCTCGCTCACGGCCGCGACCGCCTGCCGGCGCGGGTCGCCGAGCACACTCCCGATCGGCAACGCGGGCGGCTCGACCAAGATGGTCACACGGGTCGCACGTGCGGCGAGCGCCGCGAGCGGCGGCCCGTCGAGCGGAAAGCGCAACGCCTCCCGCGTCGCCGCCTCGACGTCCGTCGCGCGGCCGGGCGGCGGGGGCCGCAACACGCGCGCGTCGGCAGGCGCCGACGCCACGACGAGGCGCGTGCCGGAGAGGAGCGGCACGCGCGCCACTACAGAATGGATCGGTGAAGGCGCAGGAACGTCGTACGGAAGCCGCGCCGCGGCCAGAAGCGGGACGACAGCAGATTCGTCTCACGCCAGTCCGTGACCATCGTCTCGTAGCCGCGGGCGCGTGCCCACGCGAACGACGCGTCGGTGAGCGCGAGGCCGGCTCCGCTCCCCCGCACGTCCGGGTGTGTGACAGCGAAGCCGAGGAAGGCCGCTCCCGGCGGCCGGGCGAGGCTGTTGTGCGCGTTCGACAGCTCGATGGGGCAGACGAAGAAGTCGCCGACGATCCGGCCCTCCATCTCGTAGACGAGGTTGACTCCGTCGTCACGGGTGAAGTCGTCGAGGACGTCTGCGCGGACCTCCTCCGGGGTCTGCTCCGCGACCGAGGAGAAGACCGGCGACCGAGTCTGGTGTCGCGAGAGAAACGGGCCGATCTCGACGAGCTCCTCGACGTCGTCCTCCGTCGCCTCGCGCACGCCGGGCGGCCACTCCCGCTCGGGGATCTCCAGCAGCCCGTGACCGTGCTGCGCACCGAAGCCCAACCGGAACCAGGCATCGAGCAGGGAGGTGTCGGTCGCAGGCACGAGCGCGTAGTGCGCTCTCAGGCCCTGCTCGACCCAGCCCGCCGCCGCCTCCGCCCAGACGTCTCGCAGGCGCTCCGGGTCGCTCGCCGCGTGCCCGGCCGCCTCGACCCAGATGTTCGGGCCCCAGCGCTCTACCGGACCGGACTTGCCCAACACGTACGCGCCCTCCGTGAAGGCGCCGGTCGCGCCCTGTTCCAGGAGCGCGGCGATCTCCGCGCGGTAGTCGGCTTCGGGCAGCTGCGGGAAGACGCGGCGGTGCGCCTCGTGCCGCGCCGTGAGCAGCTCGGCCGCCGCGTCGAGGTGCTCTTCTGCGAAGGGGACGACCTCCATGGGGCCGTACACTCGCAGAGATGTCGCCGAAGACGCTCACGGGTGCCGAGCTCGACCTGAACGACGCTCCGGCGCGCGACGCCGAGCTCTTCCTCGTCGATGGCAACAACCTCGCCTATCGCGCCTTTTTTGCGCTGCCCGAGGAGCTCGCGACGAGCGAGGGCTTCCCGACCGGGGCGCTGCTCGGCTTCACAAACATGCTCTTCAAGCTCCTCTCCGACTACCGGCCGAAGGGCGTCGCGGTTGCCTGGGACACGCGGCCTGTGCACCGCGCGGCGCAGGCAGAGGCGGTCGAGGTCGTCTACAAGGAGGGCCGGCGGCCGATGCCGGATCTCCTGCGCGAGCAGTTCGCGCATCTCCGGCCGATCGTCGAGGCGTTCGGCTACAGGAACCTCGAGTTCGAGGGCTGGGAGGCGGACGACGTGATCGCGACGCTCGCGACGCGCGCCGACGACGCGGGCATCCGGACGTGCGTCGTCTCGACCGACCGCGACGCCTTCCAGCTCGTCTCGGAGAACGTCTGTCTGATGATGACGCCGCGCGGCGTCAGCGACGTCAACGTCTACACGCCCGAGCGGGTGGAGGCGCGGTACGGGATCCGGCCCGACCAGATCCCCGACTTCATCGGGCTGAAGGGGGACACCTCCGACAACATCCCGGGCGTCCCTGGGATCGGGGACAAGACCGCGGGCCAGCTCGTCGCGCAGTTCGGGTCGCTCGAGGGAGTGCTCGAGCACGTCGACGAGCTCTCGCCGGCGCGCCGGAAGAACCTGACGGAGTTCGCGGAGCAGGCGCGCGCCGCGAAGGAGCTTGCGACGATGCGCCGCGACCTCGACGTCGAGTCCGACCCCGCGGAGCTCGTCCTCGCGCCGCCCGACCGCGCGCAGCTGCGTGAGACATTCCGGCAGTTCGAGTTCCGCGCGCTGCTCGGTCGCGTGGACGAGCTCGACGAGGCAGTGCCGGCGCGCGAGCGGATCTCGGCCGGCACGGCGGTCGCCTGGCGCGAGGGTGAGCCGCCGAGCGCCGGAGGTATCGCAGCCGACGCCGACCGGATCGCGGTCGCGAGCGGTGACGAGGTCGTGATCTCGCCGAGACCCGAGCGGCTCGAGGGCAGCTTCGTCGCGCACGACGCAAAGGCACTCCGTGTCGACGCTGCGGACGACACCATGATCCTCGCCTACCTGATCGACCCGGCGCGAAGCGAGTACCTCCTCGACGACCTGGCGGCGGAGTACGCAGTCGAGGCGGTTGTGGAGCCCGAGGCGGAGGAGGAGACGGCGCAGCTCGTCCGCCACGCGGCCGTGACACTGCGCCTCCGCGAGCCGCTGCTCGAGCGCGTGCGCGAACGCGGCGCTGAGCCGCTCTACCGCGACGTCGAGATGCCGCTCGTCCATGTCCTTGCCCAGATGGAGACCGCTGGAGTCAAGATCGACACGTACCGCATGGGGGAGATCACGGCGCGGCTCGCCGACCGGGTCGAGGAGCTCGAGTCGCGCGCCTACGAGCTGGCCGGCGAGGAGTTCGTGCTCGGCTCGCCGCAGCAACTCGGCCGCATCCTGTTCGAGAAGCTCGAGCTGACCCCGGGGCGCAAGGGAAAGACCGGCTACTCGACCGACACGAAGGTGCTGCGCGCGATCCGCGAGGAGCACGAGATCGTGGCCGTGATCGAGGAGTGGCGCGAGCTCTCGAAGCTCCTCAACACGTATCTCGTGCCGCTCCCGTCGCTGCTCGGCGAGGACGGGCGCCTGCACACGACCTTCAACCAGGCGGTCGCCGCCACCGGCCGGCTCTCGACGACGAATCCGAATCTCCAGTCGATCCCGATCCGCACCGATCTCGGCCGCGAGATCCGGTCGGCGTTCGTCGCCGAGCCGGGCGCGCGCCTCATCTCGGCCGACTACTCGCAGATCGAACTGCGCATCCTCGCGCACGTCTCCGGCGAGCCGAAGCTGCGGGAGGCCTTCGAGCGCGGAGAGGACATCCACACGGCGACGGCAGCAGAGGTGCTCGGCGTCGAGCCCGCGAAGCTGACGTCGGCGGAGCGGTCGATCGCCAAGATGATCAACTTCGGGATCGTCTACGGGATCTCGGCGTTCGGCCTCTCCGAGAATCTCGAGATCCCGCGCGAGCAGGCGCAGGAGTACATCGACGCGTACCTCGCACGCTTCCCGCTCGTGCAGGACTTCATCCAGCGCACGATCGAGCAGGCGGAGCGCGACGGCTACGTCACGAGCCTGCTCGGACGGCGGCGTCCGGTGCCCGAGCTGCGCGTACGTAACCGCGCGACACGTGGCTTCGGCGAGCGCGTCGCAGTCAATTTCGTGATGCAGGGCTCGAACGCGGACATCATCAAGGTCGCGATGGTCGCGATCGAGCGCCGGCTGCGGGAGGAGGGGAGAAGCGCGCGGCTCGTCCTCCAGGTGCACGACGAGCTGCTGCTCGAAGCACCCGACGCCGAGACGTCGGTCGTGAGGGAGCTCGTGCGGGAGGAGATGTGCAGCGCGTATCCGCTCGACCCGCCGCTCGCAGTCGACGTGGGCGCCGGCGACTCCTGGGCCGACGCGAAAAGCTAGTGCTCATCTAGCAGCCCAGTCAGGCGAGAGCATCGCTGGCCCAGGCGAGCACCATTCACCAGGGTTCGCGAGCCTTCGCCGCCGACCGCGCCGGTTACGATCGACGATTCCAGCGAACAGCTACCAGGGGGATTCGTTGAGTGGCAAGCGGAGGTGGCAGGTCGCACGACTCGAAAACATCGAGCGTCGCGGCAGAGACATCCTGGTGCGCGAGCACCTCGGGATCCGCGCATTCGGGATCAACGCCTACACGCCCGGCGAGGACGGCACGCTGATCACCGAGCACGAGGAGGCCGAGTCGGGCCAAGAGGAGCTGTACATCGTGCTTCACGGGAACGCGACCTTCGAGCTCGACGGCGAAACGATCGACGCGCCCGCAGGCACGTTCGTCGCCGTCGCGCCCGAGGCCCGGCGGAGTGCCACAGGGGACGCAACGATCCTCGCCGTCGGCGCCACACCCGGCGAGGCGTACGAGGGGATCGACTGGGGCGACGCGTGGCCGTACCACAACGAGTCGATGAAGGCCTACGGCGAACAGCGCTATGCCGACGCGCTCAAAGCCGTCCGCGCTGCCCTCCAGCGCATGCCCGACCACCCGGGCCTCAACTACAACTACGCGTGCTTCGCAACGCTCGCGGGCGAAACCGACGACGACACCTTCGCGCATCTCCGCCGGTCCGTCGAGCTGTTACCGCGCTTCCGGGAAAGGGCGCGCAGGGACGACGACTTCGCCGCCGTACGCGACGACCCACG
>VAXA01000226.1 GCA_005883365.1 Actinomycetota bacterium | reverse complement strand
CGACGGGCTCCGGTAAGTCGACGACCCTCGCGACGATGATCGATTCGATCAACGAGAGCCGGTCACTGCACATCGTCACGATCGAAGACCCGATCGAGTTCCTCCACCAGCACAAGACTTCGGTCGTGAACCAGCGCGAGATCGGCGCAGACGCGAAGGGATTCGCCGAGGCGCTGCGCGGCGCGCTCCGCCAGGACCCCGACGTGATCCTCGTCGGCGAGATGCGCGACCTCGAGACGATCTCGACCGCGCTGACCGCAGCCGAGACCGGTCACCTCGTGCTCGCCACCCTGCACACGCAGAGCGCGCCGAGCACGATCGACCGCGTCATCGACGTCTTCCCGTCGGCCCAGCAGGGGCAGGTCCGGATGCAGCTCGCCGCCTCGCTCCAGGGGGTCGTCACGCAGACGCTGCTCCCGACCTCCGACGGCCGTAGGCGCGTCCCTGCTCTCGAGGTGCTGCTGCCCGACGACGCCGTCCGCAACCTCGTGCGTCAGGGCAAGACCGAGCAGATCTATTCCATCATGCAGACGAACACCACGCGCGGGATGCAGACGATGGAGCAATCCCTCGCCGAGCTGGTGCTGAGTCGGCAGATCACCCGTGACACCGCGTTCGGTGTGACGAGCCGGCGCGAAGAGTTCGAGGCGCTGCTCGCACGCAGCGGCATCGCACCACCTTCCGACGAACACCTTCCCGAGGCCCTCCGCGGCCTCCGAGTCGCAGGAGCTGCACAGTGAGCGGAATCACCGACTTCTTGAAGAAGGACGTCTCCTTCAAGCGCAAGCCGTCGACGAAGGCCGAGGCCGGGTCGCCGACGCAAGAGGAGACGCAGAAGAACGAATCGCCGAAGCGCAACCTCTCGCTTCCCAAGCGTGCGCCGAAGCAGCGGAAGGCCTCCTCGACACTTTCCGGTGGCCGGCACAAGCAGGTCGTCGGGCTCAGCATCGGCTCGTCGGAGCTCGCGGCCGCCGTCATCGTGAACAACGGGAGGCCGAAGCTCGTCAAGGCTGCGCGGCACACGCTTCCGCCCGACGTCGTGGCGGGAGGCGAGGTGCGGGACTTCGAGGCGCTGGCCAACGAGATCGCAGCCTTTTTCTCGGCCGCCGACCTCCCGCGCAAGAACGTGCGCCTCGGCATCGGCAGCAGCCGCACCGGGGTCCGCGTCTTCGAGCGTCCCACCGTCGACGACCCGCGGCAGCTCGCGAATGCCATTCGCTTCCGCGCCTACGAGACCCTGCCGATCCCCACCGAAGAGGCGATGCTCGACTACCACATCGTCGAGGAGACGACGGCCCCGGACCGGGTGCTGCTCGCCGTCGCCTATCGCGATCTCGTCGACCGCTTCGCGGCCACGTGCGCCGCGGCGAAGATCGAGCTCCTCGGAATCGACATCGAGGCCTTCGCCCTGCTCCGTGCCGTCGGCGGCGATCCGCTTCCGGCCGGACAGCGCGCCGAGGCAGCCCGCGTCGCCGTCTCGATCGGACACGACCGCACCACGGTCGCCGTCTCCGACGGGCGGGTCTGCGAGTTCACGAGAGTCCTCGACTGGGGCGGAACGCGTGTCACGGCAGCGATCGAGCGTGCCCTCGAGGTCGACGCCGGCGAAGCCGACCGGATCAAGCGGACGCTCGACATCTCGAGCGACGCGCCGCAGGAGCCGGCCGACGAGCGCACGATCCGTGCGGTCGAGGCAGCGCGGCGCGAGGTGAACGGCCTGGCACGCGAGCTCGCCTCCTCCCTCCACTTCTATCAGGATCAGCCGGACTCCCTGGGCTTCGCCGAGATCACGATCACCGGCGGCGGCGCCCACCTTCAGGGGCTCGCCGAGCAGCTCGAGGAGCTGGTCGGCATCAGCGTCCGTGTCGCCGACCCGTTCGCACGCGTCGGCTCGGGGCACGGCATCAGCTCCGGTGGCCAGGACGGCTCCCTCGCCGTCGCAATCGGACTGGGAATCGAGGACTGATGCGCGCCGTCAACCTACTCCCCCGCCAGCAGATCGAGCAGAAGCGCGAGCGGCCGAACACGGTCGTCTTCATCGCCGGCATCGGCGGCGCCGCGGTCGTGCTCGTCCTCGTCGCGGGCTTCCTGCTCGCCAACCGGAGCGTGGACCGTCAGCGTCAGGCCCTTTCCACCGCGCGGGCTGTTCTCGCCGCGACCCCGGACCACCACGTCTCGGCGCAGACGAATGCGTTCCGCTCGGCGATCCTCAGCCAGCGAGAGCAGCGGACGCTCGCCCTGGCCGCGGCGATCGGGAAGCGCGTGGCCTGGGATCGCATCCTGCGCCGGATGACGCTTGTCCTGCCCAACGACGTCTGGCTCACGAACGTGACCGGATCCGTGCCGCTCCAGCCTGCGGCGGCGCCGGCAACGGCGACGACGACTTCGAGTGCCCTCCCGGCTGCTCCCACCGCACTCACGATCGAGGGAGCCACATACAGCCAGGCCGGCGTCGCACGTCTCCTCGCGCGGCTTCAGGTCCTCCCCGACCTCAAGAACGTCCAGCTCCAGACCAGCCAGGCCGCGGTGATCGGAAGTCAGAGAGTCATCAACTTCACGATCGTCTCGGACATTCGCAACGGAGGGGGAGCCTCGTGACCGCCCGCTTCGCAAGCCTCTCGACAAGGGCACAGGCTGTGCTCGTCGCCGGTGCGCTGCTCCTCGTCGCTGTCGTCGGCTACTTCGCCCTGATCGCACCCAAGCACTCGACGGCCGCCGACCTGAAGAAGCAGACGGCCGCGGTGCAGGCGCAGATCGACCGCAACAAGTCGACCGCATTCACGCAGGCTCTGCCGGCCGTGCGCGCAGCGAGCGTCTTCAAGCTGGCGGAGGCGATGCCGAGCCAGCTCGATACGCCCGACGTGATCCTGCAGCTGAACCAGCTCGCTGAGAACTCGGGCATCGCGTTCGATCAGATCGAGCCCGGCCTTGCCGGTGCGTCGGCGAGCACGCCCGATCCGACGGATCCGTTCGCCGCCGAGCCGATTCAGGTCCAGTTCACCGGCAACTTCTACAACCTGCTCGCCTTCCTCCAGCGGTTGCGCAACCTCGTCCGCGTGGAGAACGGGAACCTCTTCACGGCGGGGCGCCTCTTCGACGTGACGGACGTCATGTTCGTCGCCGGCACAAAGGGATTCCCCCAGGTACAGGCGACCCTGAACATCAACGCCTTCGTGCCCCAGACGCCGGCCCCTGTGGCGACGACTCCGGGCGCCACCGACACCACGTCGACCACCACCACGACGGGCACGACGACCACGACCTCGAATCCGACGTCGGCTGCCCCGAGCACGAGCGGAGGGACGTCATGAGCCGCAAGAGCAGAATGAAGGACATCCGGCAGGCGAAGGACCGCCGGGCGAAGCGGTTGGCCATCGGCGGAATCGTGGTGCTCGCCGCAGTCGTGGCGTTCGAAGTGCCGCACGTCCTCAAGAAGAGCGGCGGCAACAGCAGCGCGGCGCCTCCGGCTGCGACAACGACCGCGACGGACACCAGCGGCGCCACGGCGCCTACGCCCTCGACCACGCCGGGCACCGCGGCTGCTGCCGCCGTGCCGGTGGCGAGCACGAAGCTGACGAGCTCGGACCTGGCGCCTAGGCGGTTGAAGTCTCAGCTCTACTCGTTCAGCCACTTCGTCGGCAAGGACCCGTTCGTGCAGCAGGTCACGGCAGCCTCCATCACGAGCTCGCCCTCGACGGGTGCGGGTGGGTCGTCGGGATCGAGCGGTAAGGGTGGCAGCAGCAGCGCCGCTGCGCCGGCGCCGCAGACGTACAGCCGCACGCTCGCCAGGACCGGAGCCGCGATGCTCCAGGTCAACGGCAAGGTCCAGACCGTCCGGATCGGCGCGAGCTTCCCGAGCTCGAATCCGCTCTTCACGCTCGTCTCCGTTGCCCACGGCGTCGCGAGAATCGGGATCGCGAACGGCTCGTACGCGAGCGGCGCGCACACCGTCTCTCTCGCCGCCGGTCGGTCGCTGACTCTCGTCGACACTGCGGACGGCATCCGCTACAAGGTGGAGCTCGTCTCCGCGTCGTGACCGCCGCTGCCGTCATCGATCTTCGGCGGGTCCGCCCAAGCCGACTCGCGGCGAAGCTCCGCAGCGAGGACGGGGTCGGGCTCATCGAGCTCTTGAGCGCGCTCCTCGTGCTGAACGTCGGCATCTTCGCGACCCTAGGCGCGTTCACGTCCGCGGCAACGACGATCCGTCGCGCCAGCCACATCTCCACGGCGGCAGCGATCGCTGACAAGGAGATGGAGACGCTGCGGAACACGGCGTACAGCAACCTCCCCACGACGACGCAGACCACCGACCCGTGGCTGAATTCGCCGGACGGCCGAAGCTACAAGGTCCAGGTGACCCCTTCATCGGGGGCGCAGACGGCGACCGGCAGCACCGCCGTGAAAGTGATGCAGGTCCAGGTGAGTGACGACGCCGACGGCAACAAGATCCTCGTGACGAGCACCTCGACGTTCTCGCGCTGCACGCAGGCCGGCGTCGGAGGCTCGGACCCCGCCTCGACCGCCTGTCAAAACTAGCCATGGCCGGATTCGCTTACACCGCAATCAGCATCGAAGGTCTCGAGACGATCGGCGAGATCCACGCGCCCGACCTCGAGGCCGCCCGCGAGCAGCTCCGCATCCGCGGCCTGCTGGCGCACACGCTCCGCGAGCTTCCCGCGAGTGGCGAGGACGGCCTGCGCACGGCCTTCAAGAAGATCAAGCCTCGCTCGATGCAGGTCTTCTCGCGCCAGTTCTCGACGATGATCGAGGCGGGCCTGAACATCGTCGCCGCGCTCGTCATCCTCGAGGAGCAGACCGACGACGTCTACCTGGCCGAGATCATCTCGGAGCTCCGCGCCGACGTCGAGGGGGGTCTCCTCCTCTCGCAGGCGATGGCGCGCCATCCGAAGGTGTTCACCGAGCTGTACGTCTCGATGGTGCAGGCCGGCGAGGCGTCGGGGATGCTCGACAACGTCCTCGACCGCGTCGCGGACCAGATCGAGAAGGAGACCAAGCTCAAGCGCCGCGTCAAGGGCGCGATGATCTACCCGACCGTCGTCTTCACCTTCGCGACGCTCGTGCTCGTCGCGATGCTCATGTTCATCGTTCCGATCTTCGCGAAGATCTTCACCGAGCTGCACGGCCAGCTGCCGCTCCTGACGCGGGTCGTCGTCGGCGCCTCCGACCTGCTCCGCCAGCGGTGGTACATCATCTTCCCGCTGGTCGGGTTCCTCGTCTGGGGCACGCTGCGCTACAAGAAGACCGAGTCGGGTCGCCAGAAGTGGGATCGGATCAAGCTCCGGATCCCGCTGAAGATCGGCGAGGTCGTGCTCAAGATCGTGATGGCGCGGCTGCTGCGCACGCTCGCAACGCTCGTCGCAGCCGGCGTCGACATCATCAAGGCGCTCGAGATCTCAGGCTCGACGGCAGGCAACTGGGTCGTCGAGAAGGCGTTGACGGAGGCACGGATCAAGGTGCAGGAAGGCGTCCCGATCGCGGAGCCGCTGACGAACGACCCGCTCTTCCCGCCCATGGTGAGCCAGATGGTCAAGATCGGCGAGGAGACCGGCGAGCTCGAGAAGATGCTCAGCAAGATCGCCGACTTCTACGAGGACGAGGTCGACGCCGCGATCCAGTCCCTGACCTCGATCATCGAGCCCATCATGATGATCGGCGTCGGGATGATGGTCGGCGTCATCATCATCGCGATGTACCTGCCGATGTTCAAGATGATGCAGCTGATCGGTAACTCCGGCTGACCGCGGCAGCTCTCGACAGGGCATAGATCGCACGGATCGCGGCGTGCTCGACACCTCGGGCGGCGCCCGGCTGGGGAAGCTCTCCCTGCAGCAGCTTCTCGAGGACGCGGAACGTGACCGGGAGCCGCGCGAGTGCGTACGTCGCGCGCGGGAACCGCTCGAAGGCGCGCTTCGCCCCCCAGCCCGCGCGTGTGAGCGGCGCGATCCGCCGTTCGACTGCGGCCTGGTACGCGCTGAGGTCTTGCTCTCGGCCGGCCAACACCGCGAGAGCCGCCTCCGCGACGAGCTGCGCGGAGAGGAACGCCTCGTACATCCCGTCGCCGGAGAACGGGTCGACGAGGCCGGCCGCGTCGCCGATGACTGCGGTTCGTCCCCGCGCCAGCTGCGTTCCGGGCAGCCGCAACGGCAGCCGGTAGCCGCGCGTGTCCTCTGCCGCGTCCGGGTCGATTCCGTACGCCTCGCACATCCGCCGCAGCTCGCGCCGCAGGCGCGGTCCCTCCTCCGCGTTGCCGCCCACTCCGACGTTGACGTGGTCGAGCTTCGGGAAGACCCAGCCGTAGCCGCCGCGAATGACTGCGATCTCGAGCACCATCGCACCCGCGTAGCGCGGCTCGTACGGGTAGTTCGCCTCGAGCGCGACGCCGTGGACGACGCCCTCCGCGAGCCCGAGCTGCTTCGCGGACGAGCCGTTGCAGCCGTCCGCGCCGATCACGATTCGCGCGTCGAGCTCCCGCGAGTCGGCCGTCTCCCCCACCCGCACCTCGGCGCCCGCCTCCGCCGCTCGCTGCAGGAGGAAGTGGTCGAGCCGCCGCCGCTGCGTCATGTACGCGAGCGGGGCGCGGGCGCGGCGCGTGAAGCGGTGCCGGTAGCGAAGGCCGCACTCCAGCCGGTCGACTACATCCTCCACCACGGGCTCGATCGAGAACGGCAGTAGCCGCGCCGCGCGCCCCGTGACGCCGCCGCCGCACGGCTTGTCGCGCGGGAACGTCGCCTTGTCGAGGAGCAGGACGCGTGCGCCCGCGGCCGCGAGCCGGTACGCCGCGGTCGAGCCTGCGGGGCCGGCACCGACGATCGCGACGTCGTAGGTCGCCACGACCCAAAGCTACAATGGCGCCCCCAGCGGGGGTGTGCCCGAGCGGCCAAAGGGAACGGGCTGTAAACCCGTCGGCTCAGCCTACGGAGGTTCGAATCCTCCCGCCCCCACTCACTCACTCACTCTAAGAAGGGCGTCCTGCCAGATCACTCCCTTGGGATGGCAAAGTGACCTCGTGACGTCGATACCCGCTATGTGGCCGTCCGTTTGCAGAAACATCACCATGGCCTGTCAGATAGAGCCCACCGACGCCGACTCCGACGTGTCACACGTGACTGTCACGAAGAGAGTCGTGGGCTAGCCCGAAAGTATGAGGTGGGTTGGTGACGGCCTAGCCATGGGCAATTGCCGT
>VAXA01000041.1 GCA_005883365.1 Actinomycetota bacterium | reverse complement strand
TCTTTGGTCCGGCGACCGCCCACAGGTAGCCCGACCCGAGGGCGAGTGATACTGCGCCCGGCGGAGGGAGATTGATCGTGGATGTGGAGGAGGGGTCGAGGGCGCCCCACCCTGAGCTGTCTCCGGTGCCGAAGGCGGCGAACCGGGTGATTTTCCTGGAACTGCGGAGACTCGAGACCCAGGCGTTCCTGGCATCGGCGACGACGTTGAATGGCTCGGGCGGTGTCCCCAGCGTCTGGACCTTGTGGATGCGCAGGTCGTATCGGGAGACACTGTTCTCCGTGAGGTTGCTGATCCAGATCCCCGTCGCTGTAGCGGCGATCTGCTGCGGTTCAGCCCCGAGCGGAATGACCGAGACGATGTTTCCGCTGGGGTCGATACGGACGAGGCTGTCCGGGACGACGTGCGGAGTCGCGCCGGCCGAGCCCGAGAGAACGGCTGCCGCCGCGGCAGAGCCTGAGAGGATGACGACGCCGGCGAGAGCGAGCAGCCGCCGGCGGGGACGAAATCGCCTCGATGCGCGTTCCTCGCCCACTTCCGCTTCGGCACTGGGAGTGGGCGAGGGCGCGGCAGCGCTCGGCACGAGCCCGTTCACTGCCGCGGTGCCTTCCGGCGTCTCGAGGGAGGGGTCGTGGCGGAGGATCGCCTGCTGTAGCCGTTGCAGCGCCTCGCTCGGCTCGATGCCGAGGTCGTCGACGAGCGTCCGCCGCGCCTCCGCGTACGCCTCGAGCGCCTCCGCCTGCCGGTCGGCGCGGTAGAGGGCCAACATCTGCTGTGCGCGGAGCCGTTCCCGGAACGGGTGCTCTCGAACGAGCACGTTCAGCTCGCCCAGGGCTTGCTCGTGCCGGCCGAGCGCGAGGTCGCAGTCGATTCGGTCCATGAGCACCGTCAGCCGCAGCTCGTCGAGCTGCGCCACCTCGTCACGCCCGCGCGACTCGAGCTGGAGACCGGCGAGCGTCGGACCACGCCAGAGCGAGAGCGCCTCCTTGAAACGCTCGGCGGCGGTCTGGAGCTCTCCCTGCGCGACGTGCTCGCGCGCGCTCGCCACGAGGAGTTGCACGCGGCTCGCATCGACGGCGTCCGGCTCGACGTGCAGCCGGTATCCGCCGGATGCGGTCGCGATCGGATCGACGCCTGCCTGGCCGAGCGCCTTGCGGAGCTGCGAGACGTAGACGTTGACCGCTTTGCGCGCGGTCGGCGGCGGCGCCTCTCCCCACAGGTCGTCGATCAGGCGCTCGCGCGAGACGAACTCGTTCGCGTGCAGGAGTAGTACACCGAGGACGAGGCGCTCTTTCAGCGTCCCGAGAGTGGGAAGCACAGCCGAGCGCCGGTCCTAATCCGGTCCTGAGCGAACTATTACCCGGGCTGCCCATCGTGATCGGCCATGGGCACGGCCGATCCGACTGCATCCTCGCCCGCCTCGTACCACGGGCAAGTCTGGACGGACGGCCACGGCTACGCCACCGTCCGCCTCCCGACCGAGGCAGGGCAGCTGGAACCGCCGCTCGAGTACGAGCTGCGCGACCTCGAACCGCCCAGCAGCGCCCGCGTCACCGCGGAACTCGAGGACGGCCGCTTCACGATCGCGACCGACCAACCCCACGTGAAAGTCGCCTGGCGGATCAGCCGCCGGAAGGAGGAACCGAGATGAATAAGCGATTCGCAGCAATGGCAACCCTCGTAGCCGCGGTGGCGGCGGCAGCGGGGCTGGTCGCGAGCACCTCGAGTGGCGCCACAAAAGCGCAGCGCACGATCGCGCTCGTGCGAGGGACGAACAGTTACTACGATCCGGTGCAGACGAACGCTGAGGCAGCCTCGGCGGCGCTCGGCGATCGGCTCCTCATTGAAGTGGCCGACGAGGCCGCGACACAGATCAGCACGATCAAATCGCTGATTGCGCGGCACGTCGACGCGATCGCCGTCGACCCGACAGACCATCCCGCGGCCCTAAAGCCCGTTCTGGCGCAGGCGCAGGCGGCCGGGATCCCGACGCTCTCCTTCGAGGGCAGCATTCCCGGAAGCAACAGCGTCTGGGTCAACCAGTCGGGGGTCGCCGCCTACGCTCAGGCGCTCGCCGACGCGCTCGCCTCCCAGATTGGCGGCAAGGGTCAGTACGTGATCGTCCCTTGCCGACCGGCTAACCCGATCGTGCACACCTGGCTCAAGGCGATCGAGAAGTACGTGCCCACGCGCTATCCGCGCATGAAGCGGGTGGCGGTCGTCTTCGGGGACGACAGCGGCAACCCGCAGGAGACCGCAATGTTCAAGCACCTGATCAAGACTCATCGGCGCCTGCGCGGCCTGATCGCGGTTTGTCCGGCCGAATCGTATGTCCTGCCGCAGGCGATCATTCATGCGCGAAAGCTCGGGAAGGTCTTCGCTGCAGGCAACGGTGGTTGTCTGCCCGTGGACCCAGGCCTCGCGCGGTACGTCCGACGCGGTGCAGAAGAGATCGTCTGCGAGGCTGATCCAGCCAAGCTCGGTTATCTGACCGTCTGGGCGGCGGACTATCTCGCCGGCGGCCACAGCCTCGCGCCCGGCAGCTACGACGTCGGCGGCCCCGTAGGCACCGTCCATTACTACAGCCACAACCAGGAGCTGCGGCTCGGGAAGCCGCTCACGATCACGAAGGCCAACCTGGCCCAGTACCTCGGGTAGTTCCGATGAGCTCGGGCCAGGCGATTGCGGAAGGCGGAGGGGTGCTCGGCTCCTCCGCCTTGGCCGCGGAGGCGTCCGCGGCAGTCGGACAGCACCGGTTTCTCGTCGGCTTCCTCGGCTCGTTCTTCGCGGTGCTCGCGGTCGTGCTGGCCTTCAACATCATCGTCGACCCGTTCGCACTCGCCGGCACCGGCATCGTGCCGACGGCCGTGGAGCCGGACCGGTCGATCAAGCTCGACCTGCTCGAGCACCTGAAGCGCGGTCCGCAGATCCTGATCCTCGGCGACTCGCGTGGCCGCCAGGCAGAGCCCTCGTTCCTGCACCGGTTGACCGGGCATACCGCCTTCAACGCAGCGGTCACCGGCGGCTCGGCGCCCGAGGCGTACGTGTTCGTCCGCTTCGCCGCCGACCGGTTCCCCCATCAGAAGCGCCGCTATATCTGGTTCACGGACATCGGCCTGGCCAGCGGCGACGTGCAGCCACAGCTCGCGCAGGATCCGCGCGCACGCCGGTACGTACGCGGCCCCAGCTTCGGTCTCGGCGACGTCAAGACGTACTTGAGCACTGAAGCGACGAAGGCGTCCGTGCGGGTGTTCGAGAAGTGCGTGCTCGCCGCTTGCCACACGCGTATCCACTACAACCCGGATGGATCGCTCACGAAGCAGTCGCTCCACTACCTGCCCGAGCACGCCAAGTCGCTGAGCCGGGCGGTCCGTGCGCGGCTCGCTCTTGTACGGGCGCACCGCGAGACGCTCGCGCAGGCGCGCCACGACCTCGCCGATCCCCGGCGCTTCTCCTACCTCGAGCGGATGCTCGGCTTCATGAACAAGCGCGGCGAGGTGCCGGTGATCGTGCTCAACCCGATCTACCCGAGCGTGCTCGCCGCGCAAGAGAAAGATGGTTTCCCGGCCCGTCGCGCCACGCTGGAGAAGATCGCGCAGCTGCACAAGCGGTTCCGGTTCGTCCTGGTCGACTGCGAGAACATCCGAACGTGGGGAGGCACGACCGACGACTGGTCGAACGCTTCGCACGTCAACCGCGCGAACATGCGCCGCGAGCTTCGCTACATCGTCGCCCACTCGCACGGGGTGCTGCGCTGAGGGCGGTGGCGGATGCTCTTCAACAGCTACGTGTTCCTGTTCGCCTTCCTGCCGGCGGTGCTCGTCGGCTGGTGGGGGCTGACCCGCTGGAGGCGGCTGCGGCTCGCCTTCCTGACCAGCGCCTCCTGGTTCTTCTACGCCTGGTGGGACTGGCGCTACCTGCCGGTGCTGATCGGCGCCACCTCAGTGGACTTCGTGGCCGGCCGCTGGATCGCGGCCAGCGAGAGCGAACCGCGGCGACGGCTCCTGCTCGCCACCTCGCTGGCGACGAACGTCGGCATCCTCGCCTACTTCAAGTACGCGGGCTTCTTCTTCGGCTCCCTGAACGGGATCGGCTCCGCCCTCGGGCTGGGAGCCGGGCTGCCGTCGCTGCACATCCTGCTGCCGATCGGCATCTCGTTCTACACGTTCAACTCGATGTCGTACACGATCGACATCTTCCGTCGCCGCGTCGAGCCGACGCGGAGCATGCTCGAGTACACGACCTTCGTCGGTCTCTTCCCGCACCTGATCGCCGGCCCGATCGTCCGCTTCTTCTTCCTCTCGTGCGGACTCGTGAAGAAGCTGCTGATCGCCGACCAGTTGCACCCCTACGTCTCGAAGCTGTACGCCGGCCATGCCCATCTCGGCCTCCTCACCGGCTGGGCGGCGGCCGTCGGCTACTCGTTGCAGCTCTACTTCGACTTCTCCGGCTACTCGGACATGGCCGTCGGCCTCGCGTGGCTGCTCGGTTTCCGGTTCCCCCAGAACTTCAACTCCCCGTTCAAGGCCGAGAACATCTCGGACTTCTGGCGCCGCTGGCACATGAGCCTGTCCTCCTGGTTCCGCGACTACCTGTTCATTCCGCTCGGCGGCTCGCAGCGGGGAGCGAAGCGGACGGTGCTCAACCTCGTGGTGACGATGTTCCTGGCCGGCCTCTGGCACGGCGCAGCCTGGACGTTCGTCGTCTGGGGGCTCGTGCACGGCCTCTTCCTCGGCAGTCACGCCGTTCTGCGCAGAGCCGGCTTGACGCCCGCGAGCACCGCCCTGAACCGTGTCGTCACCTTCCTGCTCGTCTGTGCCGCCTTCGTCATCTTCCGCTCGCCGAGCCTCGGCGTCGCCGGCGACGTGCTCTCCTCGATGCTCGGCCTGCACGGGCTCGACGGGCCCGCCCGACTCCATGCGCTCCTGCCGGCCAGGTTCGCGCTCTCGATGGCCGCATTGCTCCTGTTCGTCAACGTCGCCCCCAACACGTGGCAGATCAGGCTTCGGCCGCGCGTCTGGCAGGGGGTTGCGGTCGGCATTGCAGCCGCGATCGCCGTCATGACCATCTCCCAGCCCCACCCCTTCATCTACTTCCAGTTCTGAGATGACAGCCCGCCGACCCCGCCGCGTTCTTCCACTCGTCGTCGTTCTCGCCGCCCTCGCCGTTGCGAGCGTGAGCGCGGCCTCGAACCCGCCACCGACCGACCGCTCGATCAAGCTCGACCTGATCGGGAAGCTCGCGCACGGCCCGCAGATTCTGATCCTCGGCGACTCGCGCGGCCGCCAAGCCGAGCCGTCATATCTGCAACGCCTGACCGGACACACTGGCTTCAACGCCGCCGTGATGGGAGGGACGGCCCCCGACGCCTGGGTGTTCACCCGCTACGCCGCCGACCGCTTCCCCGGCCAGAAACGTCGCTACATCTGGTTCGTCAGCGCCGGTCTGGCGGGCAACATCCCGGACCCGCGCACCGAGGCCGATCCCCGCGGAGAGCACTACCTGCAGGAAGTGGCTCCCTACCTCAACAACCAGCCCCTCAAGGTCGCGTGGCCGAAGCATCCGTTCACGGGCTACCGGCCGGACGGATCTCTACCGGGCAAGATCTGGCCCCCTTCCGCTGAGCACGTACAGAAAGTGAAGGCACGGGCGGCCGCCATCGTTGCCGGCATCCAGCAAAACCCGCCCGTGGCGCCGGACTACGACACCAAGCGCTTCAAGCTGTTCGAGCACCTGCTCGCCTACCTGATCGCGCGCGGCGAACGGCCCGTGATCGTCTTCAACCCGCTCTACCCAAGCGTCTACGCCGAGCTCGAGCGGTACGGCAACCCCGTCGCAGCCACATCGTTCGCCTATCTACGCAGTCTCCGGAGACGCTACGACTTCGCCGTAGTCGACTGCGAGAACATCCACACCTGGGGCGGCACCGACTCCGACTGGTCCAACGCCACCCACGTGAACCAAATCAACATGCGCCGCATGCTCGGATACGTCGTCGCCCACTCCGACGGTGCGCTCCGGTGAGCATCAGCCGTAGCCTGCGCGCCAACGGAAGACTCCGCCAGAGCAGGGCTTTCTATGAGGCTGCGGGGCAGGGATTCGAACCCCAACTTCCTGATCCAGAGTCAGGCGTCCTACCATTAGACGACCCCGCAACGGGCCGGCGCCCAGTGTAGCCAGGGTCGACGCGGGGCTCAGCCGGCCCCGGACCAGGTCAGATCCCCGTCCGGAGTGACGGTCGAGCCGCGCTTCCAGGCGACGTCCCAGATGTTCCCTTCGGGGTCCCGGAGGCTGAAGCCGCGGAAGCCGTGCGGAGAGTCGAACGGCTCCTCGAGGAGCTCGGCACCGTCGACTCCATGCAGCATCTCGTACACGCTGTCGACCTCCTCCGCGCTCGCGAGGTTCAGGCCGAGGGTGAAGCCGCGGAAACCGCCGGCCCGCGGGCCGAAGTGCGGCTCGTAGTGATGCGCGCCGTAGAGCGCGACGACGATCCCGTTCGTCCCCTGGAAGAGGCGGTGCGCACGCTCGCTCTCGGCGTCCTCTGCCCAGCCGAGCGCGCGGAGGAACTCCGCCATCCGCTCGACGTCGGCGCACGCGAGCGTCAGGAAGTTGAGCTGAGGCGCAGCCACGCCTAGATCTCGAGGCGGTACATCGGCACGAGGCGCTGCTCGGTCTCCGTGTCGATGTGCGCGACGACCTCGACGTACGGCTCGAGCCCGCTGCCGCGCAGCTTCGCCTTGAGGAGCCCGTCGACCTGGAAGATGCCGGAGCTGTTGTTCATCCGGATCTCGATCTTGATCGGCCGCTCCTCGCCGTCCGAGATCGTGACGTCCTCGATCGCCGCGGCCGAGAGGGAGTGCATCGAGACGCTCCCCTTTTCGAACGGGATCCGCGAGCGGCCCTTTGCCATGTCCAGCGCGTCGGCGACGCGGACGATGCCGGCATCCACCGTGAGCGGCTCCCCGTCGGCGCGGTGGCTGATGATCGCCTGCAGCACCTCCGAGACGATCACGGTCAGGTCGGGCTCCTCGTAGAGGCCGTCGAGCAGTTCCCGCATCTTCGGCTCGGCGAGGAAGAGCGAGAAGTCCTCGTGGCCGCGGCGGTGGATCGACATACCAACGCAGTGGAAGAGCGCGGCTAGGACGACCGCGACCTCCGCGTCGTCCTGGTCGAGGCCGAAGTCGCGGACGAGGCCCGGCTCGACGCCGTGCTTCGTGAGCTGGCGGAGGAGCTTGAGCGCGATGTTCGTGACGATCTGGACGTGCACCCAGGAGTGGTCGTTGATCGCCATCCGCGCGACGGCGTTGACGTTCGCGACGTGCCACCAGCCCTTGAGCTGGTCGTCGGCGTTGACGCGCTCGATCAGCGTTCGCAGCTTGCGGTTGCCGCGCACCGGCACGTTGATCCGCATCCGCCGGACCGCCTCGGCGGGCGTGAGCTGGGTCTCACGCTCGGCCTCTGCGTCGACCGGTTGCTCGATCCGCTCGGTGGTCTCCTCGTCGAGTTCCGCCTCGTCCATCCCTGTACGCAGTCTGACGGATGACGTATAGATGGGCACATGCACGATCCGCATCCGGTGCGCCTCACCGTCGAAGACGACTACCGCCGCAGCCGGGTCACGGTCTTCTTCCGCCTGCTGCTGGCGATCCCGCACCTCATCTGGTTCTTCCTCTGGACGCTGCTGATCATCGTCACCGGCATCGCGAACTGGCTGATCTCGATCTTCACCGGCAAGCCGCCGGGCGCACTGCACCGGCTGATGTGCAACTACATCCGCTACCAGGCGCACCTCACCGCCTATCTCGCGCTCGTCGCCAACCCCTACCCCGGCTTCGCGGGCGGGGCGGGGGAGTACCCGATCGACATCGAGCTGCCGGCGGAGCCCGTCGCGCAGCGGCGTTGGACGATCCTGATCCGCATCGTGCTCGGGATCCCGGCCCTGATCGTCTCCGCGGCCCTCGCCGGCTCGACCGGCGGGAACGTCTCGGCGGGCGGCGGCTCAGGGCGCAAGTCCAGGGGCTTCAACGGAGGCGGCGCCTTGCTGTTCGTCTGCGCGGTGCTGGGCTGGTTCGCGTCGCTCGCACGAGGGCGGATGCCGAAGGGCCTCCGCGACGCGGGCGCCTACGCGATCGGCTACTCGGCCCAGACGGCCGCGTACGTCCTCCTCGTCGCGGATCGCTACCCGAACGCCGACCCGACGGAGATGCTCCTCGCGGTCATCGACCGGCCGCCGCGTCATCCCGTGCGTGTCGTCGGGGATCCATACGACCTGCGCCGCTCGCGGCTGACCGTCTTCTTCCGGATCCTGCTCGCGTTGCCGCACCTGATCTGGCTTGTGCTCTGGTCGATCGCCGTGTTCTTCGCCGCGATCGCGCAGTGGTTCGTCACGCTCTTCCGCGGCACTCCCGCGGGCGGGTTGCACCGCTTCCTCGCCTCGTTCGTCCGCTACCGGCTGCACGTCTACGCGTACCTCATGCTCGTCGGGAACCCGTTCCCGGGCTTCACCGGAGCCGCCGGCACGTATCCGCTCGACCTCGAGGTCGGAGGCCCGGAGCGGCAGAACCGCTGGAAAACCGGCTTTCGCATCTTCCTCGCAATCCCGGCCTTCCTCGTGAGCGCGGCGCTCGGCGGGGCGCTCTTCGCATCCGCCGTCCTGACGTGGTTCTACGCCATCCTCAAGGGCTCGGCGCCGTGGGGGTTGCGGAACCTCTCGGCCTACGCGCTCCGCTACGACGCCCAGAACCAGGCCTACCTCCTGCTGCTCACCGACGCCTACCCGCACGCGAGCCCGCTCGAAGGCGAGGACGCTCCCGTCGCGTGACGCGGGGCCGCGCGGCGCTCCTCCTCGCGTTCGGCGCCGTGTGGACGGTCGCGGCATGGTTGCTCTGGCGATCGTCCCTGCCGGCGTACCACCTGCCGTACCTCGACGAGCACGTCCTCTTCCCGGCGCACGCCCTGCAGCGCGCGCAGCACTACAGCAGTGTGGAGGATCTCTTCTGGCTGGCGAAGACGATCACCCAGCTCGTGGTGCTCGGCTTCTTCGCCCGCTATGGGGTGCGATGGACGCGCGAGTCAGCAGCCGGTCCGATCGGCACCGGGATGCTGCTCGGGATGATCGGCTTCGCCCTCGTCTGGGCCGCGGAGCTGCCGTTCGCGGTACTGGACGTCTGGTGGCGCCATCGCTACGGCCTCTCCGGCAGCTACGTGCAGGCGACGGTCGGGAACTGGTTCGCGCTTGGAGCGCAGTTCGTCCTGCTCTGTGTCGCGCTCGCCATCGTGATGGGTCTCGCACGAGCGCGGGGGATGGGCGACCGCTGGTGGCTCCCCACCGCGCCCGTTTTTGTCGGACTGAGAATCCTTCTTGCCTTCGTCACGCCCTGGCTACTCGGCGGGAGCGCGTTCCACGCGCCGTATGTCGCGGCGCTCGAACGCACTGAGCACGTCCGCGTGCCCGTGCGGGTGCTGAGCGGCTTCAGCGAGCCGAACGCATTTGCGACCGGTCTCGGCGCTAGCCGGCGCGTCTTCCTCTGGAAGCCGATCGTCGAACCGCCGTTCGCGCCGCGTATGGACCGCTTCGTGCTCGCGCACGAGCTCGGCCATCTCGCGCACAACCACATCTGGAAGTCGATCGGCTGGTACGCGCTCTTCGCCTTCCCACTGGCGTTCGCGCTCGCGGTCGCGACCCAGCGGCGCGGCGGGATGGGAGTTGCGGCGGCGGTCCCGCTCGCGATCCTCGTCTATGTCGTCGTGCAGCTCGTGGAGCTGCCCCTGCAAAACGTCGTGACGCGCCATCTGGAGGCCGAGGCGGACTGGTCGGCGCTTCGCGCGACGCATGACCCCGCCGCAGGCCGGCAGCTGTTCCGGCTGTTCGCATCGCAGACGCTCGAAGACCCGAACCCGCCGGGGTGGGACTACGTCTTCCTCCAGAACCATCCGACGCTGTTGCAGCGGATCGAGATGACGCGGCATTACGCCCGGGACGCGCCGTAGGCGCGTCGGTCTGCTCGGCCGCGCGTCGTCGGCTCAGCCGGCGACGCTTGCAGCCCCAGCCCAGTCGCCGTAGAGGCCGCGCCTAGAGGCTCGGCCGATCCTCGTCGTCCCAGATCGAGGGCCATTGCTGCCGCGGCTCGAGTACCACGGGTCGCTCCGGCTGGACGAGCGCGTAGTACACGACGGTCAGCGCGTGGGCCGTGAAGGGCGCGGTCAGGACGGAGCCGAGCGTGGCGGCGATCCACCAGCCGAACGGGCCCTGGTGGAGGCCGATGAGAGTGAACGGAAGGCTCACGATCCCGGTCAGCAAGCCCACGGCGAACAGGACCTTGAAGACGTTCCAGCCGTTACCGGCGACGATCGCGCGCGACCGCTTCATTGCGCCTCGCGCAGTCCCCTTCTCGAGCATCGCCACGGGAACCGCCACGGCCCATCGCGTCGCCAGGACCAGGCCGGGAATCACGAGGAGCAGGACTCCGAGCCCGACGCCCAGACCCACGAGCACCGAAACGGCGACGAGCTTGCCGAGGCGTCCGCTTGCCCGCTCCAGCGCGTCGAAGGCCGTCGCTTCGTCGTCGCCGTCCACGTGAAGCCCTCGGACGATCTCGACCAATCCGCCCTGCAGCAGCGCCGTTCCCGCGATCGTCACGACGATCGACACCAGCCCGACAAGAACGCCGGCTTGCCCCGAACGGACGAGCTCGTTGACGATGTTCAGAAGGCCGAAGACGACGGCGCCCATAACGAGCGAACGCGTGAAGAGCCGCTTGTAGAGCCGCCAGGCCTCCTTCAGAACGGCGTTGGCGTCGAGCTCCAGCCGCTGGACGGTACGCGTGACGGCGAAGTCCGCCATGCGACGTATATCGGTATACGAGCTTGCGATCTTTAGTCAGGCCGCTGCCCAGTCGCCGTAGAGGCTCGTGTAGAGCCCGCGGCGGGCGAGGAGCTCCTCGTGCGAGCCCTGCTCGATCACGCGGCCGTACTCGAGCACGACGATGAGGTCGGCGTCGCGGATCGTGGACAGCCGGTGCGCGATGACGAACGAGGTGCGGTCGGCGAGCAGCGTCCGCAGCGCCCGCTCGATTGTCCGCTCGGTGCCGATGTCGACCGAGGACGTCGCCTCGTCGAGGATGAGGATCCGCGGGTCGGCGAGGAGCGCGCGCGCGAAGGCCACGAGCTGGCGCTGGCCGAGCGAGAGGCACGAGCCGCGCTCGCCGAGGTGCGTCTCGTAGCCGTCCTCGAGGCGGAGGACGAACTCGTGTGCGCCGACCGTCTGCGCGGCGCGGACGATCTCCTCCGGGCGCGCGCCCGGCTTGCCGAAGGCGATGTTCTCCGCCACGGTGCCGGCGAAGAGAAAGCCTTCCTGCGGCACGATCCCGAGCTGGTGGCGCAGCGACTCCTGCGTCACGTCGTTGAGGTCGTGGCCATCGATCGTGAGCCGGCCGCTCGTCGGCTCGTAGAAGCGCGCGAGGAGCTTCGCGATCGTCGACTTGCCGGCGCCTGTATGGCCGACGAGCGCGACCGTCGTCCCGGCCGGGACGTCGAGGTCGATCCCGTGCAGCACCTCCTCGCCGAGCTCGCCCCCCCGCAGGCCGTAGGCGAAGTGCACGTCTTCGAAGCGGACATGTCCCTGAATGTGAGGAAGCGGCTGCGCACCGGGCCGGTCGACGATCTCCGGCGCTTCGTCGAGCACGCCGATGATCTTGTCCAGTGCTGCGGTCGCGGAGAGGAACGTGTTGTAGAGCTGCGAGAGCTGCTGGACGGGGTCGAAGAAGTTGTTCACGTAGAGCATGAAGGCGAACAGCGTTCCGATCGAGATCGCGTGGCGGAAGTAGAGGTGGCCGCCGTAGCCGAGCACGACGGCGAGCGCGAGCGTCGCGAGGAAGCTGACGAACGGGAAGTAGACGCCGTTGAGGACGACCGTCTCCATGTTCGCGTCGCGGTAGCGCCGCGCGACCGTGCGGAAGTTCTCCGTCGCGCGGTGCTCGCGCACGAACGCCTGCACCATGCGCATGCCGGCGATGTCCTCGGCGAGCGTCGCCGTGACGAGGCCGAGCCGCTCTCGCACCGCGGCGTACGCGCGCGCCGAGCGCTTGCGGAAGAGCACGGTCCCGATGCTCATGAACGGGATCACCGCGAGCGTGGCGAGCGCGAGCCGCCAGTCGAGGACGAGCAGGAGGACCGCCGTGCCGCCGAGCGTGAGCGTGCTCTGGGCGAGGGTCGTGACGCCGTCCGTGACGAGCTGGTCGATCGCCTCGACATCGTTCGTCATCCGGCTGATCAGGACGCCGGCCCGGTTGCGCTCGTAGAAGCCGAGCGAAAGCCGCTGCAGGTGGCCGAACAGCTGCTTCCGCAAGTCGGTGAGGATCCGCTCGCCGACCCAGCCGGTCATGTACGTCTCAACGTAGGTCATGCCCCAGTTCGCGAGCCCGGCGGCGAGGAAGATCCCGACGACGAGCCAGAGCCCCGAGCCCGTGTGGCCGTTCTGGGCATCGTCGAGCGCGTACTTCGCGAGGAACGGAGGGGCGAGCGCGGTCGCCGTCGCGGTGAGGAGCGAGAAGACGGAGAAGCCGGTGCGGACACGGTACGGCCTCGTCAGCCGCCAGAGCACGCCGAGGCGCCGGCGCGTCGTGTTCCACGACCAGTCCTCGACCTCCGCGGTGCGCCCGCGCATCAAGTGACCGCCGGGCTGGTGAACCCTCACGAGGCGATCTCCTCCACGTCGGCGCGGGCCTCGACGGCGTCCGCGAACTGGCGCTCGAGCAGACCGTGCTCGTAGATCTCCCGGTAGACGGCGCTCGTCTCGAGTAGCTCCTCGTGCGTGCCGCGCGCGGCGATCCGGCCGCTGTCGAGGACGACGATCTCGTCCGCGAGGGCGATCGTCGAGAGCCGGTGCGCGATGATCAGCGTCGTCCGGCCCTGCATCACCTCGCGCAGGCCCGCCCGGATCCGCGCCTCCGTCGTCGCGTCGACCGAGGCGGTCGCGTCGTCGAGGATCAGGATCCGCGGGTCGACGGCGAGGGCGCGAGCGATCGCAATCCGCTGCCGCTGCCCACCCGAGAGCGTGATGCCTCGCTCGCCGATCACCGTCTCGTAGCCCTGCGGCAGCCGCTCGACGAACTCGTGCGCCTGCGCGAGCCGCGCCACGCGCTCGACCTCCTCGTCGCTCAGCTCGGGCCGGCCGAAGGAGATGTTCTCGCGCACCGTCGTGGAGAAGAGGAACGGATCCTGCGTGATCGCGCCGATCGAACTGCGCAAGGAGGCGAGCGTCACGTCGCGTACGTCGATGCCGTCGACGAGCACGCGTCCCGA
>VAXA01000224.1 GCA_005883365.1 Actinomycetota bacterium | reverse complement strand
GCCGCCGCCCCGCTACACCGAGGCGACGCTCCTCTCGGCGATGGAGACCGCCGGCAAGCTGATCGACGACGAGGAGCTCCGCGAGGCGATGAAGGACTCGGGCCTCGGCACCCCGGCGACCCGCGCCGAGATGATCGAGGCGCTGATCCGTCGCGAGTACATCGAACGTGTCGGCAAGGACCTCCAGCCGACCCCGAAGGGACTGCAGGTGATCACGATGCTCGAGGAGCACAAGATCACCTCGCCCGAGCTGACCGGCGACTGGGAGCACCGCCTGGCCGAGATCGAGCACGGCCAGGGCGACCGGGGCGCCTTCATGTCCGACGTGGCCGGGTTCACGGACGAGATCGTCAAGCAGATCGCCGCCCTCGACAAGGAGAAGCTGCGGCCGGTCCGGGTCGAGCTCGGGCTCTGCCCGCGCTGCGGAGCCGAGACGGGCGAGATCATCAAGGAGAACTCCCGCGCCTACGGCTGTACGAGCTGGAAGAGCCGCGAGGAGACGGGCTGCGGGTTCGTGATCTGGAAGAAGGTCGCCGGGCGCACGTTGACCCCGGAAATAGCGCGGCAGCTCCTTGAAGAGGGTAAGACGCGTGAGGTATTGTCAGGATTCAAGTCGCGTGCGGGCAAACACTTTCGCGCGCGGCTCGTCCTAACCCCTGAAGGGAAAGTCGAATTCGACTTCCCTGCCCGTCCCACCCGCGACGGCGACTCGGCCGAGACCGAGGAGCAGCAGCAACCAGCAGCCGAGCCGGCTGCGGCCGCGGAATAAGTAAAGAAAGTCGTAATCTCCAGCGACCTTGCTGGAATCCGCAGGACAAATCGCTTACGGTGCGAAGCAAGAAGGTCCGAAATCCGCTTGGAAAGGGTGTGCAGTAGCCGTTGACGCAGAATCAGCTCACTGAATTGCTGGAAACCGAGGGTGCCCGGACGATGATCGAAACGGGCGAGGAGCGCGGCTTCATTCAGCCGGCCGAACTCGAGGCGTTCGCCCTCGAGCACGAGCTCGCCGACGTCGACATCGAGGAGCTCACCCGTGAGCTCGAGCGGATCGGGCTCGAAGTCCGCGACGCCGCGGCCGAGGAGGAGAAGGCGAAGGAGAAGGCCGAGGAGGTCGTCTACGAGGCCGACCAGCCCTCCGGCGCGGGCGATTCCCTCCAGCTCTTCCTCGCGGACGTCGGCCGCCACAAGCTGCTGACCGCCGCGCAGGAGGTGATCCTCGCCAAGGCGATCGAGCGGGGCGACGACCGGGCCAAGCGCCAGATGATCGAGTCCAACCTCCGCCTGGTCGTCTCGATCGCGAAGGGCTACCGCGGCCTCGGCGTGCCGTTCCTCGACCTGATCCAGGAGGGGACGCTCGGCCTCAACCGCGCGGTCGAGAAGTTCGACTGGCGCCGCGGCTACAAGTTCTCCACCTACGCCACCTGGTGGATCCGCCAGTCGGTGCAGCGCGCGGTCGCGAACCACGCGCGCACGATCCGCGTGCCGGTTCACGTCGTCGAGCGCCAGCAGAAGCTGTCACGCGCGGCGCGGCGGCTCGAGGTCGAGCTCGGCCGCGAGCCGACGAAGGACGAGCTCGCGGAGGCGACCGGCCT
>VAXA01000223.1 GCA_005883365.1 Actinomycetota bacterium | reverse complement strand
CAGCACCTCCAGAGGGTCTATCCGAGCGACCACGAGTACGGCCGTCCTGGCCGCTTCGGCTTCGCGCCCGAGATGCACCTGACCGAGAACTCGCCACTCGTCTCCGAGGAGAGCGCGAGAACGCTCTGGGAGGAATGGTCGCCGCACTGGGACCTCTCTAGCTCGATGCTGCTCGAGAAGTCGCCGCCGAACCTGCTCAAGACGCGCTTCCTACAGGCGCTCTTTCCAGCATCCTCGTTCGTCGTGGTCGTCCGGCACCCGATTCCGGTCTCGCTCGCGACCGCGAGGTGGCGGCGCACTCGCCGCTACCACCGCCTGCTCGAGCACTGGCTCCGCTGTCACGCGCTCTTCGAGGCGGACCGCGACCACCTCGAGCGGGTATACGTCCTCCAGTACGAGCAGCTCGTCGCCGATCCGGCGGGCGTGCTCCACGAGATCTTCGAGTTCCTCGAGCTCGAGCCGATCCCGCCGAGCGAGCCCGTCGAGCAGGGAGCGAACGACCGATACTTCCGGCAATGGCAGGAGCTGAAGCGCGACCCGCGGATGCGCGCCTACCTCGACCTCGCCTCGCTGTGGTACGAGCGCCGCGTCCGCCGCTACGGCTACAGCCTGCTCTTCCCGGGCGACTAGCGGCGCGCGAGCAGCCGGAGCCTGACGTCGTGCTCGACCGTGGCGCGCGCGGAGCCCTGCTTCAGGGGTGTTGCGATCCCCTCGGGGACAACGGTTCCGGCCCACTTTCCCACCTCGTCGAGACATTCGTCACCGGAGCCGAACTCGTGCACAACGACGTAGCGCTCCTCGTGCCGCGACTCGAAGAGCCCCGACGCGAACGCCTTTTCGGTCTCGGCGTCCACGGCCGCGACGATCTCGACCCACTCGTCGGTCTCGAGCTCGCCGATCGCCTCGCCGCCCAGGGCGACGCGCAGCCGGGCGCTGACCGGCTGCGTGTCGACGAGCACGCCGCCGGGGACGAGTGCGGCGTGGATGCGGCTCAGGGCGTCGACCACGCCCGCGGGCTCGACGCATCAGAGCGACCAGCCGCAGAGCGCGACGTCGAAGCTCTCGCGCTCAACATCGAGCGCATCGGCGCCATGCACGCCGAAACGCACGCTCTGCGCCGCTACGGCCCCCCGCGCGGCCGCCACCTGCTCGCCGTCCGGGTCGAACGCGTAGACGCTCGCCGCGCGCGCGGCTGCGAACCCGGTGAGCCGGCCGTCTCCGCAGCCGATCTCGAGGATCCGGGCGCCGTCGAGCGGGACGAGCGCCTCGATGCGACGGGGCTCGGCCTCGTACAGGTCGGGGACGTACACGCCTAGCGGCCGAGCGGCTCGGGCAGCGGGCGCGCGTGGACGACGACGAGCGTCTTCGTCGGCCTGGTCAGCGCGACGTAGAGCTCGCGCAGCCCGCGGTCTTCGTCATCCGCGACGGCCGCGGGCTCGACGACGATCACGTGGTCGAACTCGAGGCCCTTGGCCTGCCGCGGCGTCAGCACCGGGACGGTGAGCTCATCGAAGAGATCGCCTTGCGGCAACGGCCCGGCGAGTGAGCGCGGCACGATCACCGCGAGCAGCCCGTCCTGCTCGGCCAGCGCGGCGGCCTCGCTCAGCGCTGCCGCCAGGAGCTCCTCCTCGGCCACGCGCACGAGACGGGGCGGCTCGCCGCCCTTGCGGTAGGCGAGCGGCGGCTCGACCTCCGGCGCGATCCGGTCGAGCAGCGGGAGGGCGAAGTCCATGATCTCTGCCGGGACGCGGTAGGCATGGCGGAGCTCCTCGATTGAGAGCTCGGCCTCGTCCGGCAGGTACGGCTCCAGCTCCTGCCAGCGCCTGTAGACGACGGGACCGGTGGCCTGCGCGACGTCGCCGAGGATCGTGAGCGAGCCGTCGATTGCGCGCCGCGAGATCGCAAGGAGCTGCATCGGGGACAGGTCCTGCGCCTCGTCGACGATCACGTGCCCGTATGCCCGCGGCGCTCCGGCCAACAGAATCCGCGCCTCGTCGAGCAGCGCCACGTCCTGGTCGCTCCACTGCAGGTCGGCCATGCGGCGCGGCCGGTCGCGCAGCAGAAGCTGCCGCTCGTCGGAGTCGAGCACGCCCTCGGACGCCGCCTCGAGCGCGGCCGGCGAGGTGAGGAGCCGCGAGACGAGCTTCTCCGGCTGCGGCAGGGGCAGGACACGGTCGAGCCAGCGCGTCAGGAAGCCGCCGCGCCGCAGGGCGCGCTCGAGCTCGTCGAAGCTCCGCAACGCGCGCGGGCCGAACAGCTCGCCGTAGCGCTCGTAGAAGCGGCGGAGGACGGCCATCCGGAACCGCTCCCGCGCGAGCCCGAGCGGCGCGCCGGCCGCCAGAGCCTCGTCCAGCAGGGCCGCGACGTCTCGCTCGCGCACGCGCACGTAGACGCCGTCCACGAGGGTCACGAGCTCCTCCGGTGCGGGCACGACCGCGATCTCGACCGCACGCGCCACCACCTCGCGCAGCCGCGGGTCGCCCTTCAGCCGCGCGACGTCCGGCTCCTCCTCGCGGACGACCTCGATCCCGTCGAGCAGCTCGGTGACGGCCCGCTGCTCGACCGCCTCCTCGCCGAGCGTCGGCAGTACGTGCGAGACGTAGTCCATGAAGGTCGGATTCGGCCCGACGACGAGGACGCGGCGCAGCCGCTCGCGATGCGTGTAGAGGAGCCAGGACGCGCGGTGGAGGCCGACGGCCGTCTTGCCCGTGCCGGGACCGCCCTGCACGACGAGCGCGCCCTCGGGCTCGGCCGTGATCAGCCGGTACTGGTCGGACTGGATCGTCGCGACGATGTCGCGCATCCGGGCATCCCGGCGCCGGTCGAGCTCCTCGAGCAGGAAGTCCGAGACGCTCGCGCCTTCGACCGCGCTGCCGTCGAGCGACTCGTCGGAGATGTCGAGGAGGCGCCTGCCGTCGGCGCGGAAGCGACGCCGCTGCTGCACTCCGTGCGGCGCCTGCGGCGTCGCCGTGTAGAACGGCCGCGCGGCGGGCGCCTGCCAGTTGACGACGAGCGACTCGTGCTCGTCGTCGTGCACCCAGCGGCGGCCGACGTAGAGCGGCCGCGGCGTCCCGTCGAGCGTCAGTCGGCCGAAGACGAGCCCGCGCTCGGCGTCCTCGAACGTCCGCATCCGGCGCTTCGCCCACGCCTCCATGTTGAGGGAGGCCCATTCCGTGGCCATCGCGTCCTGGGTGCGCGCGACGGTCGACCGCATCCGGTCGAGCTGCTCGTACGCGTTGTCGACGTAGGCCTGCTCGGCTGCGAGCTCTGGGTGCGCCATGGCCCGCCGACGGTACCGACGTAGGATCGCTGGCGCAATGAAATTGGGCCTCAGCCTCGGCTACGCGCCGCCGGGCACCAACCCGGCCGACCTCTTCCCACTCGTGCACGAGGCAGAACGGCTCGGCTTCGACTCCGTCTGGGTCGCCGAGGCGTGGGGCACCGACGCGGTCAGCGTCCTCGGCTGGCTGGCGGCGCGGACGGAGCGGATCAAGCTCGGCTCGGCGATCATGCAGATCCCAGGCCGCACCCCCGCGAACGCGGCGATGACGGCGGCGACGCTCGACCTCCTCTCCGACGGCCGCTTCCTGCTCGGGCTCGGCACCTCTGGCCCGCAGGTGGTCGAGGGCTGGCACGGGCAGCCGTGGGGGAAGCCGCTCGGGAAGACGCGCGAGTACGTGGAGATCGTCCGCGCGGCGCTGCGGCGGGAGGTCGTCGAGCACGACGGCGAGCACTACCGGATCCCCTGGGACGGCCCGGGCGCGACCGGCCTCGGCAAACCGCTGAAGCTGATGCTTCGCCCGTTGCGCACCGAGATCCCGATCTACCTGGCGGCGCTCGGGCCGAAAAACGTCGCGCTCGCCGCCGAGATCGCGGACGGCTGGCTGCCGATCTTCGTCGCGCCCGAGCGCTTCGACGACGCGTTCGGGCCGAGCCTCGCTGCCGCGCCGCCGGGCTTCGAGATCGCAGCGACGGCGAGTGTCCTCGTCGGCGACGACGCACCGGCGCTCCGCGACGCGCTCCGGCCCCATGTCGCGCTCTACGTCGGCGGGATGGGCGCGAAGGGGCGAAACTTCTACAACGCACTCGTCCGCCGCTACGGCTGGGAGGAGGAGGCGGAGCGGATCCAGGAGCTCTACCTCGCCGGCAAGCAGCGGGAGGCGATCGCCGCGGTGCCTGACGAGCTCGTCGACGCAGTCTCTCTCGTCGGGCCGAAGGAGCGGATCGCGGAGCGGCTCGAGGCGTGGCGGGAGACGCCCGTCACGACACTTGTCCTCGGCACGACGCAGCCCGAGGCGCTTCGGACGCTCGCCGAGCTGGTCCTCTAGTCTCGCGCGCAATGGCTCCGCCTCTGATCGTCCTCGGCGTCGGCCGCTCCGGCACGACGCTGCTCCGTGTGATGCTCGACCGGAACAGCCAGCTCGCGATCCCCTATGAGACGTTCTTCGTCCCGCAGCTCGCCCATCGACACGGACGTCGCCCCCAGCTCGACAAGTTCATCGAGGACCTCGGACGTCTGCGGACGCTCTACGACTGGGGCATTACGCCTGAGGACGTGCGGCCACGGCTGCACGACGGGATGACGACGCGCGAGGCCATCGGCGCGATCTTCGAGACGTACGCGGAGCGGCAGGGGAAGACGCGCTGGGGCGACAAGACTCCGCTCTACATGCAGCAGCTGCCGCTGCTCGAGCGCCTCTTCCCGGACGCGCGGTGGGTCCACCTTGTCCGCGACGGCCGCGACGCCGCGCTCTCCTTCCTCGAGTTGCCCGCGGGCTTCTCGGGCAAGACCTGGGCGCAGCCGCGGACCGTCGCGCAGTTCGCGGCGAGGTGGCGCACGGAGATCCTGGCCGCCCGGCGGCTCGGCCGGCACGCGGGCGGCCGCTATCTCGAGCTCCGCTACGAGGATCTCGTCGCGGATCCGGAGCGCGAGGTTGGCCGGGTCTGCGAGCACGCGGCACTCGCATGGGAGCCCGGCATGCTCGACCACACGCGCGTCAGCGATGCCGCGAACATGCCCGAGCACCGGAACCTCGCGCAGCCGCCGACGCCGGGCCTCCGCGACTGGCGCAGCCAGATGAGCCACGAGGACGCGCTCGCGTTCGAGCAAGTCGCCGGCGACATCCTGCGTAACGCCGGCTACGAGCTGCTCGAGCCGGACGGCCGCTACCCCACCACGCGGGGACGCCTCGAGCTGGCCCGCTTCGCGGCGCTCAGCCGGAGCTGGAACGCAACCGCCGCGGCGTACCAACGGTCGCCACTCTGGCGGCGCTCGCATCCTCCCCTGCATTGAACGCCTCCCGAAGTAGCCTCCCCGGGCACGCGGTCGGTGTCCCTTATGTCTCCGCTGGTGGTTCGACGTCAGGAATGCGGATCAGCCCGAGGCGATTCCCGGTCATGATCGCCTGAATACGCGTGTGAACACCCAGAACCGTGAGAAGGTGCGCGATGTGGTTGCGGACGGTCGTCTTACTGATATGGAGCGCCTCAGCGATCTCGCTCGTCGACTTGCCGTCCGCGAGTAGCTGGAGGATTTCGAGCTGGCGCTGGGTGAGTCCGTATTGCTCGGGGCGAGCGGCCGGAGTGGCCGCACGCAGCGACGTGAGGTCCTCGAGCTGGCTGATGAAATAGCGGGGCTCACCTTTGGGAGAGCGCACGAGCGCGACGTTTAGCCGCCCGACAACGGTTTGTCCGTCCTTGCGCAGGTAGCGCTTCTCGATCGTGTAGCCGTCTATCCGCCCCGCGAGCGTGGCCTTGACCGAGGCGAGGTCGGGATGAAGATCGTCCGGATGGGTCAGCGCCTGCCAGGTCGTCCGGCGTAGCTCGTCCTCGCTGTAGCCGAGGAACGCGCAGAGCGACTCGTTGGCCTTGAGCCAGCGCCCGTCGATGGCCACAAGCGCCATCCCGATCGGCGCCCGTTCGAACGCGGTGCAAAAGCGAAGCTCGCTCTCCCGTAGCGCCTCCGCGGCCTCCTGCTGAACCGTTACGTCGCGAAGTGTCGCCTCGAGGTACGACCGTCGACCGTGGCGGTCAGCGACGCGTTTCTGTCGCCGTTCGATCCAACGGATGCGGCCGTCCTTGCGGATTGCACGGCCGACGAACGTCGCTTCCGGGTCGCGAGCGCACTCGTGCGCCAACCGCTCGCGGTCTTCGGGGTGCACGATCTCGACGCCAAGCGTCGGCGAGGCATAGAACTCGTCAGGTCGGTAGCCAAGGATCGGCAGCGAGGACGGGCTTACGAACTCGATCCCAGGCCGCGGCTCGAGCCGATAACGCATCAGCACTACGTCCGCGATCTCGCTGAGCCGGTTCACGAGCGCATCGCTTGCGGGCGGGCTTGCTCCCGTATTCATCGGGCAGCAGCAAAGGCCGAGCTTCCTCGGAGCGCCGCTTCACGGGACTGCCAGGTCGCGAAGACATTTCTTGTGCTGACAACGCGAAGCACGCGAACGCGACTCTACTTCCTCCTCCAGCTTGGTTCCCTGATGCATTTACGTCATCTTTTGTCGAGCTACGGCCACAAGATTCTCGGCCTGGGCCTCTAGCAGCCGCCCGGCTGGGGCAGCCCTCCGGGGCCGTCCTCGTGCTCGGCGCCCGCCTGCAGGCAGTACGAGGTCGCGTCGGCGCGGACGAGCACGACGCCGCTGCCGGGCGGGAGCGTTGCGCCTGCGTACGTCCCGCTCTGCGTATAGAACGCCTGCATTGCGGCGTCGGCCTGGCTGAAGTTCGTCGCGGCAGCCGCGGACTGCGCCTGCGTGATCGCCTGCTGGCCCGACGTCGACGTGGAGCCGTTCGACTTCGCGTCCTGCGAGTACAGGTGGATGCCGATCAGAACGGCGACGAGGAACGCCGGGATGCCGAGGACGCG
>VAXA01000222.1 GCA_005883365.1 Actinomycetota bacterium | reverse complement strand
CGCCGTTGTGCGAGTAGAAGAGAAGCCGTCGCCGCGACCCGCCGGCTAACCGAGGCCGGCCACGCTCGCGCGCCCGCGGCGCACGTTCCTCCGCGAGGAGCCGACGGAAGTCCTCCGACGTGTGGAGCAGGTCGTCGTAGGTCCCGCGCTGCATGACCCGGCCGTCCTCGAGCATGACGAGCTCGTCCGCGGCTTGGATCAGACGCTGGTCGTGGGTGGCGATCACGACCGTCGTCTTCTTCTGGAGCAGTTCCTCGCGCAGGACGTTGACGATCTCTGCCTGCGTGGCTGCGTCCAGGCCGGTCGTGGGCTCATCGAGGAGCAAGATCGGCGTCCGCCGCACCAGTGCCCGGGCCAGGGCGATCCGCTGTCGCTGGCCGCCCGAGAGGGTCTGCCCGCGCTCCGTGAGGACAGTGTCGTAGCCGTCCGGGAAGGTCATGATCACGTCGTGCACCCGAGCCGCGCGGGCGGCCGCCTCTACCTCGTCGTCGCTTGCGTCGGGGCAGCCATAGCGGATGTTTTCCGCGATCGAGAGCCCGAAGAGAACGGAATCCTGGAGCACGAGCGTGACCTGCGAACGCAGGGAGTCGAGTGTGAGGCGGGTGACATCGAGACCGTCGACTGTGACGCGTCCCGAGGCCGCATCGAAGAGCCGGGGCACGAGACTGAGGAGCGTGGACTTGCCGCTTCCCGAGGGGCCGACGACCGCGAGGTGCCGGCCGGGCTCGATCGTAAACGTCACGTCATGGAGAACCCGTTCCCCCGAGCGGTAGGCGAAGTCGACGTGGTCGAAGGAGATCTGGCCCTTGAGTGGCGGCGCGTGCTGAGCGTCGGGCGCATCCTGTAGCGCCGGCACCACCTTGAGCACCTCCACAACCCGCTCGGCCGAGGCGAGCGCCTTGGCTGCCCTCTGGACCGTCTTCGACGCGCGCCGGAGCGGACGATAGGCGCCGCGCAGATAGCTGATGAAGACAATCAGCTCGCCGGGCGTGAGCGCTCCCCGCAAGGTGCGGATCGTTCCGAACGAGAGCATGACCGCCAGTCCGGCCGCGAGCGTCAACTCGACCGACCGGTACATCCGAGCTTCCAGCCGCGTTGCTGTAACGCCCTGCTTGAGGCTCCGGCGGTTGATCTCGTGGAAGCGCTCCTGCTCGCGCTGGCCGGCACCGTGCAGCTGTACGACGGCCATGGCAGAAATGGCCTCGTGCATCGCAGCCGCCACCTGCCCCTCGCGCTTGCGCTGCCGCTGGGAGTTGACACGGATCCGGCGGCCATAGAAGAACGAGAGCGCGAAAATCACCGGCATCACGAGCAGCGCAACCCCTGTCAGCACCGGGTCAACCAGCGCCATCACCGTGACCATCATCAGAACAAGCAGCACGCCGGTGCCCAGGCTGACGATGGCGTCCACAAGGACGTCGCGCAGCAGGATGATGTCCGAGCTGAGCCGGACGAGCATGTCACCGGTCTTGCGCTCCTGATGAAAGGACAGCGGAAGACGGTGCAGGTGCGCGTAGAGGCGCGTCCTGATCGCATAGACGATTTGCTGGGCCGCCCGAGAGAGCAGGAAGTCCTCGTAGTAGTAAGCGACGGCTCGCACGATCCCGGTCAGCCCCAGAGCCAGCCCGACCGCGACGAGGATGGCGTACGGCGAGCTGCCGAAGGGCGTGAACAGGGTGGCGATGAGGCCGCGAGCAGGCTTGCCGAACAGGATTTGGTCGAACACGACCTTGAGCGGCCACGGCTCGGCGACGCGTGCAAGCGCATACACGAAGCCGAAGAACGCCCCGCCAGCCAGGGCTCCGCGCCGCTTACGCACGTCCTTGCGGAAGTAGCGCAGGATTACGCGGTACTTCCGCCAGCTGCCCTCGGCAGGATCCGTCTCACGAGGCTCCATCTCCGCGGCATGCTCCATCTCAGGCCACCGCCTCGGCGAGCTCGACGGGCTCACTCTTGGCCGCGTGGATCTGAAGGGCGAGACCCTCGCGCAGCGATACCTTCGGGCCGTAGCCGAGGTCCCGCTCGGCCGCCGTGAGGTCGGCGCTGGTGCGATATGCGTCGCCTCTCGCAGAGGGGGAGAAGCTGATCAACGCTGACTGCTCTGTCAGTTGCTCGATCTGCGTGATTGCGCCCAGCAGTGTCGAACTCGTTCCGCCGCTGATGTTGTAGACGGGCTCCGCGCCCAGCTCGGCGGCGGCGATCGTGGCCGCGACGGCGTCGGTCACGTAGGTGAAGTCCCGGGTCTGGTGCCCGTCACCTAGAACGTGGAGCGCTCTGCTCGAGAGGACGGCGCGGATGAAGGAGGCGAATGCCATCTCCGGTCGCTGGCGCGGCCCATAGGCCGTGAAGTAGCGCAAGGACACGGCCGACAAGCCGTGTACCCGGCGATAGACGGCCACAAGCTCCTCGCAGGCCGCCTTCGTCAGACCGTAGGGGGAGAGAGGTGCCGGCCGGTCCGACTCCTGTGCCGGTTGGTCTCCGGTGTTGCCGTAGACCGAGGAGGACGACGCGAAGACGAATCGAGGGCCGGCGGCGCGCAGCGTCGCCTCGAGCAACCGCTGCGTGGCCAGGAGGTTGCGTCGAGCATAGGCGTTGAAGTCGTCGCCCCAGCTCGACCGCACGCCGGGCTGGCCGGCCAGGTGGTAGACGACGTCGATGCCCTTGAGGACGGGGTCAAGCGGGTCGCAGGATAGATCGAGACGTCTGAACTCGAGTCCGGCCGCGAGCGCGTCGATGAGGTTGGCGCGCTTACGGGCGGGCGAGTAGTTATCGGTGAAGCAATCAACGCCGAGAACGTCGTCGCCGCGGGCGAGAAGCGCGTCGCAGAGATGGGAGCCGATGAACCCGGCCGCGCCTGTGACAAGTGCCCTGCTCATGCGGCAAGCTCCGGTGAGCCTTGCAACGAGCCGAGCACTACGCGCGCGTTGCCGTCCCAGGTATGTGTCTCGAGCACGTGAGCGCGCGCGCGATGCCCGAGTTCGTCCGCGCGCTTGGGGTCGGAGGCGAGCTCGAGGAAGGCAGAAGCGAGGGGGCGAGCGTCGCCGGCAGACACGAGGATGCCCCGGCCGCCACCGCCGAGGAGCGCCGGGACATCGCCGAGATCCGAGGCTACCGGGCAGAGGCCGGCTGCCATGTACTCGACCACCTTCAGCGGCGAGAAGTAGAAACCTTCGACCGGGAGATAGGGCGCGACGCCGACGTCCCAGCAACGAAGCTGCTCGATCGCGTCGGTGTGGCGGAGCGCACCGAGTGCCCGAAGCCGGCCGGCCGGCAGATCGGCTGAGTGGAGCAGGTGTTGGAGCGGGCCGCTGCCGACGACCTCGAGGCGCAACTTGGGCTCCTCGCGGAAGGCGATTGCGCACGCCTCGAGGAGCACTTCGATGCCGTGCCAGGCCTTGAGGCTGCCGCAGAAGCCGAGGACGAACTCGTCCCCGCGGCGGCTGCGCCGCGGGCCGAAGCGGGAGGGGGCGACCGCGTTCGGTACCACCTCTATCCGCTCGGGATCGATGCCGTCCTCCACGAGCCACCGGAGCAGCCCGCGAGAGACGGCGAGGATCCGGCTGGTGTCTCGGAACACGCAGCGCTCGATCTCGGCGGCCAGATCCGGGTGCGGGAGCGTCCGGAAGCGGCGTGCCTCCTCGCGTAGGGGCGCGTTCACCTCGAGCACGTGGGGGATTCCCAACGTGGCGGCGGCACGGGTTCCGCCGTCGCCGAACAGCGAATATCGCTCGTAGATCGCGTCGACCCTGAGAGAGCGGGCGGCGTCCAGCACGGCTGCCCGCTGAGCCTCGAGCGCGACGGCCAGTTCTGCCTCGGAGGCCTCGAAGCTGAGTCTCGGTAGCGGCAGCAGCCCGATCGGTGCATCGAGCGTGTCACCGGCCGGCTCGGTCCTTGGCGAGGCAATAGCGACATCGGCGCCGAGTTGGCTGAGCGCGCTCGCCAGCTCCCGCACGTGCACCGAAGCGCCCTTGTGCCCGAGCACTGGGATGCCGGGGTCGCAGCAGAGGTAGAGGAGCCGCATCAGGCGACCGCCCGCAGCGACCTCGGGTCTCCCGACGCGTGAGCGGCGGCGACGATGCCCGCCTCGACGAGTGCATCGACCACCCGCGGCAGGTTCGCGCTGCGCTCGAAATGCTGCGCGACGCGGCGCCGACCTCCCTCGCCGACCCGATCACGGAGATCGGCATCCTCGATCAGGCGCCCGAGGTGCTGGGCGAACACGTCCGGATCGTCCTGTTCGGCGAGGAGTCCGGACTCCCCGTCGAGGACCGCCTCGGCGATGCCGTCCAGGCGTGTGCTCACGACCGGCAAGCCGTGTGCCATCGCCTCCAGGATCACGTTCGGCAGTCCGTCCTGGTCGCCGTTGGCCAGTTTGCGACAGGGCAGCGCGAAGATGTCCGCGCTCTCGTACTCGAGCCGGACCTCGCTCTCGCTGAGCGGGCCGAGGAAGACGACGTGCTCGCCGAGCCGAAGCTCGTGGACGAGGCGCTGCAGCCTCGGCCATTCCGGTCCTTCGCCAACGAGCCGGAGGGTGAAGTCGAATCCCCGGTCGCGGAGCAGCCCGGCCGCCAGGAGCAGCGTCTCGTGCCCCTTCTTCTCGACCAGTCGGCCGACCGCAAGGAGCCGCGGCGTCTCGAAGGGGCGCGCAGCGCGCGTGCGGCCCTTCAGCTCGACGCCGTGGTAGACGAGGTGCACCGGGGTTTGGCCGTCGGCGAGTCGGGCCAGATGCGCACGACCGTGGTCGGTGCACGCCAACACCACAGCGGCATCGCGCACCTTCCTTGCCAGCTCAGCCTCCGGCGTCAGCCAGATGTCCTTGGCATGCGCTGAGAGGGCGTACGGCACGCCGGCCAGTAGCGAGGCGAAGCGTCCAATGGTCGCCGGCTTGTGCGCGAAGTGGACATAGAGAGGCGGCGACCCAAGCCGGACGATGCGGTGGGCGAGCAGCGCTGCGCTGACTCCGAGCGAGCGCGAGTACTCCGGCGAGGCGAGGACGTCGGCGAGTCCGTGCACGTAGCCGAGTCTCCGTTGTAGGAGAAGAGCGGCGTGTGCCAGGCGGAGGCGCGTCCGCTGGTGCGGCACCGCGCCGTCGGGGAGGTACTCGACCGGCGCACGCAGCTCCGCAAGCGCGTCCTGCTGCACGATCTCAGCTGGGCGGCGGATCGCGAACAGGTGTAGCCGCACGCCGCGGCGCTCCAGCTCAAGCAGCTCGTGGAGAACGAACGTCTCGGACAGCCGTGGAAAGCCGTTTACGAGCACCACGAGGTCGGTGGAACGAGTGTTGGCGTTCACCAGATGAGACATCGGCCTGGACGAGCTAGCGATTGAGGGCGGAGCGTAAACGTCTTCGTACTTGAGTAGAGGGTTGTAGCCCGAAAAACTCGCGCTTCACCGTACTTTGCGTCCTGGCTTCAGGTTTTTCCCTGCTCAGGCGACGGTATTCTGTTCGCCTCGTCGGCGACGTGGCCTACTCGACGCCCCGCCCAACGGCTCGACGCGTTAGCGAGCGGCAGCCGAGGGGCGAAGCCGTTGCAGACAAGCGGGCAGCGTCATAGATTGGGCGGTCGTGAGTGACCGTGAAAGAAGGGGACAAGCGGACCGCTCGTCCGTCTCGGCTGAAGCAGTCGAGACGCTCGTCTGGTTGCTGGATAGGGGCGGTCTCGATCGTCGTCGCTACCACGTCGTGAATCGCCTTCGTTCCGTGCGCGACAGTGACCAGTTCGCGAGCCTTCCAGAGGGTCTCCGCGAGAGGGTCCGCGAGATCGTCGCCGAGAACTAACTCGCGGGTCCGCCGTGCTCTGGCCGCGGCACGAACGGCGGCTCCGGCAGGCGCACGCAGCGAGGTTAGCGCGGCTTCCGTGACGGGAGCGAGAGGCTTTCAAGGGGAACCGCGACTGCGTGGCTGTCGCCCCAATGCCTGATGATCGCGGCGCTGTCGCTCATGCGGATGAAGGTGGCGCGCCGATCTCCGTGCATCACGGCCTGGTCAGGTTGAAGAGAGGCGGACCGGGAGAACCGCTCTTGAAGGATCTTCGCGCCAGCAATCGTGTCCATGGGGGTCGTCTCCATGCGCGCCAGGTTCGGCAGCGTTCCTGCGCGTCCTCCTTTCCCGCATCCGTCTGCGAACAAAGCTCGGCCCACCCACAGGCGATATCGATGATGGTCCGGGGCGGGCGGCGCCGAGGCTGTGGGTGAGGGATACAGAGGCCGCGGGCTACGTCGGGTCGTTCAGCTAGCGGCGAAAAAGGAGTGAGGGCTCGGCTTGCCGAGCCCTCACTCGAATGCGTTGAGGTCGGAGTTACGCGACGACGAGGCGGTCGCTGTGAGCGATGACCTCGCCGCTGGTGATCTTCGTCTCGTTGGGGATGATCGTCTCGAGTTTCTCCTCGCGGATCCAGTTCGCGACGAGCTT
>VAXA01000221.1 GCA_005883365.1 Actinomycetota bacterium | reverse complement strand
GGTGAGCGCCGCGAGGTCGAACTCGCGCGGGCCGCGACACGCTGTCTCGAAGTCGTGCCAGAGCGGCCCCGGCAGGCAGTTGGCGAGGTGTGCGTCCCCGTGGATCGCCTGCGCCCGCCCGGCCGGCTGCCGTAGGCCGAGCTCGCGGAGGAACTCCACGTCGGCGGACGGCTCGAGCCGGCCGGTGATCGCCATGAGGTCGTCGGTGTGCAGAGACGGAAGCTCATCCTCGTAGTCCGCGAGCGCCTCGTGGATCGCGCGGAGCGCCTCTCCGGCGGCGACCGGCTCCACCTCGCGCGGCGGCCCCGCGTACTGCCAGAAGGCGACGACATGGCCCCCGTGCCGGTACGGGCCGGGGTCGAGCAGATCCGAAGGCGGCACGACCGCAGCCCCCGCTCGCGCAGCGTGTGACGCGACCGCCATCTCGCGTATCACGTCGTCCTCCGACGGCCCTTCCGGATACCGCCGACCGCTCGAGACGCGCGCGACGAGCGGTAGCGGGCGCAGGTGGACGAGGACGTGCCACGCGTCACGAAGGACGACGGGGTCGTCGCTCCGCAGCCCGTGCTCCGCCGCCACCGCCACGGCGGCTTTGACCGCGCTCTCGCTCATCCGAACCCGTAGGTACCGGGGAAGCGCTCCACGAGGAGCCGGACGAGCAGCGCGACCGGCAGGCCGACGACGTTCAGGTAGTCGCCCTCGATCCGCTCGACGAGAGCCGCGCCCTGTCCCTGGATCGCGTACCCGCCCGCCCGCCCCTCCCACTCGCCGCTCGCCACGTACCACGCGGTGTCACGCGGCGTCAGCTCGCGAAAGGAGACGTGCGTCACCTCGCGGTGCACCTCCTCCCAGGCCGGCGTGATCAGCGCCAGGCCGGAGACGACCTCGTGCGTGCGCCCGGCCAGGCTCTCGAGCATCTCCTCGGCCTCCTCGGGGCCGGCAGGCTTGCCGTAGACGCGACCGTTGCAGACGACCTCGGTATCGCAGCCGAGCACCGGCCGTCCGTCGGCCTCGGCGAGCACCGACCGCGCCTTGCCGAGCGCGTGCGCGACCGGATCCTCCTCCGTCTCCTCGTACCGCGGCGCGACGACCTCGAACGGGATCCGCAGCCGCTCGAGGATCTCGCGCCGCCGCGGCGAGGTCGAGGCTAGAAGGAGGGGTGCCGCAGCCGCGCTCGCCATATCTCTTCCGACGGCCACTTCCGCGCCCAGTCGGCGCTCACGTAGTCGTAGCGCTGGTGCGTCTCGGCCTCGGCCGGCGCCTGGATCTCGATCAGGTCGAGAATCTCGAAGCCGTTCGCGCGCAGGAGACGGATCCACTCGCCGTGCGGGAGGTGGTACTCGACGCCGCTGTCCGGCCACTGGAAGCGGTACATCCCGAACTGCGGCCGTTGCAACGTCTCCGCTGCCGGCACGTCCTCGTCCGGCGAGCAGAGGATGACGAGCGTCGAGTTGCGGAGGAACACGAGCTCGCCACCGGGACGCAGGAGCCGCGCCGCCTCCGGGATCCATTCGTACGGGTCGGCCCAGATCGAGGCGCCGTACTCGGACAGGGCAACGTCGAACGAGTCGTCGGGCAGCGGCACGTCCTCGCCGAACGCCTCGACGAGCTCGAGCCCGAGACCGAACTTCTCGTTGCAACGCCGCGCTGTCTCGAGCTGCGCCGGCGTGGGGTCGACGCCGACGACCCGCGCCGCGCCGCGCTTCTTCAGCCAAGCCCCGAAGTACGCGGTGCCGCAGCCGAGCTCGACGACAGCCTTGCCCGTGACGTCCGGGAGTGCATGCAGCTCGCTCTCGGGAACGCGCCAGATTCCCCAGTCGATCTCGTCCTTCGCCCACGCTGCCTCGGCGCGCGCGTCGTAGTGCTCCGTGTTTGCGCGAGTCCAGGCCTCGATGTTCGGGTGCGTCATCCGAACCAGAGTGCGATCTCGCGCTCGGCGGACTCGGGCGAGTCGGAGCCGTGCACGAGGTTGTCCGGCATCGAGACTGCGAGGTCGCCGCGGATCGTGCCCGGCGCCGCCTGCGCGGGATCCGTGGCGCCGATCGTCGCGCGCAGCGTCGCGACCGCGCCTTCGCCCTCGACGACCAGGGCCCAGGTCGGGCCGGAGGTGATGAAGTCGACGAGCTCGCCGAAGAAGGGCTTCTCGCGGTGCTCGGCGTAGTGCTCCTCCCCGAGCTCGCGGCTCGCGGTGACGAGCTTCGCCTCGCGGATCTCGAAGCCACGGGCCTCGAACCGGCCGAGGATCTCGCCGGCGAGCCGGCGCTGGACCGCGTCCGGCTTGATCAGGATGAGGCTGCGCTCCACGGCCACGGAGCTCAGCGCCTGGTCGTACGCCGTGCCCGCCGCGTCCCGAGGGCGGGCGGTGTCCCCGGCAACGCGGGCTCGATCGGCGTCTCGCAGTACGGGCAGACCTGCCAGATCGGCTCGAGCGGGGCGCCGCAGCTCGCGCACGCCTGCTTGAGCTTCGTCGTGCAGACGGGGCAAACGAGGTAGCCGGAGTCGACCTCGGCGTGGCAAACGGGACAGCGGAGGTCGACCGAGGCGATCCGCTCTTCCATCGCCTTGATCTCGAGCTCACGCTCGCGCACGTCTTCGAGGTACTCGGGCGGCCGGAAGAGCATGTAGATGAACGGCCCGACGAACGGAATGACGAGCGCGAGGAGCGTCGAGAGACCGACGTACAGCGGGTCCTCCATCCGCCGCTTCGCGTCCTTGTACGTCCAGTAGCCGAGGGAGAGCCAGAGCACGAAGGCGAAGAACGCCAGACCGTTGAGGATCGCGTGCAAGGTGCCGGTTCCGATGAAGCTGGCGAGCAGCGTCACAAGAGCATCCTGCCGATCAGCCAGCCTGCTGCAAAGGCGGAACCGATTGCGCCGACGAGGACCGTAGCGGCAAGCGCGAACATCGAGAGCCTCTCGTACCGGCCTGCTGGAGGGTTATAGGTCGCGGTGCTCGCCACGTAAGTCCGCCAGAAGGTACAGGGACCCCGTGACAAGCACCGCCCCATGGCGTCCCGCGAGCTCGAGCGCGCGGGCTCGCGCGGCGGCGGGCTCGGGCAGCGTCTCGACGCGGTCGAAGTGGGCGGAGGCGAGCGCGGCGAGCTCGGCGGCCGGAAGCGCACGGCCGTTGCGGCTCTCCGTCGCGAGCAGCGTCGGACCGAGAACCGACAGCGCCTCGAGCATCATTCCGGGCCGCTTGTCGCGCAGAATCGAGCAAACGATGGTCCAGCCGCCGGGCGGCGCCGACGGGAGCCGCGGGAGCAGCCAGCCGACGGCGGCGAGGTTGTGGGCTCCGTCCCAGATCTCGAGCGGCCTTTCGCCGCGGCGCTCGAGCCGGCCCGGCAGCACGATGCCGTCCGCCGCGTGCGGGTCGACGGGCCGGCCGAGGAACGACTCCGCCGCGGCAATCGCCAGCGCGAGGTTGCTGCGGCCGGTGACGACGACCGCGGCTGCACCGTTCTCCTCGGCGAGCTCGCGCCACTCGGGCTCCGAGAGCACGACGGTACAGCCCGGCTGCACGACGGCGAGCTTCTCGGCGGCGATCGCCTCGCGCGTGTCGCCGAGCACCTCCATGTGGTCGAGGGCGACGCTCGTGAGGATGACGACGCGCGTGGCGAGGACGTTCGTGGCGTCGTGACGTCCGCCGAGCCCGGCCTCGACGACGGCGACGTCGACCTCCGCTTCGGCAAACGCGAGCAGCGCAGCGGCCGTCAGCGCCTCGAACTGCGTGGCCGAAACGGCCTCGGCCCGGGGTCTGACCCCGGTTATCGCTCGTTCGAAGTCGAACTCGGCTCCGTTGAGCCGGATCCGCTCCTGCCACGAAACGACGTGAGGGGACAGATACGCACCCACGGACAGACCCCCGTCGAGCAACAGCGCCTCGGTCAGCCGCGTCGTCGTCGACTTGCCGTTCGTGCCGACGACGTGGATCGCCGGGAACCGCTCCTGCGGCTCGGCGAGCTCGCGCCACTCGGGCTCCGAGAGCACGACGGTACAGCCCGGCTGCACGACGGCGAGCTTCTCGGCGGCGATCGCCTCGCGCGTGTCGCCGAGCACCTCCATGTGGTCGAGGGCGACGCTCGTGAGGATGACGACGCGCGTGGCGAGGACGTTCGTGGCGTCGTGACGTCCGCCGAGCCCGGCCTCGACGACGGCGACGTCGACCTCCGCTTCGGCAAACGCGAGCAGCGCAGCGGCCGTCAGCGCCTCGAACTGCGTGGCCGAAACGGCCTCGGCCCGGGGTCTGACCCCGGTTATCGCTCGTTCGAAGTCGAACTCGGCTCCGTTGAGCCGGATCCGCTCCTGCCACGAAACGACGTGAGGGGACAGATACGCACCCACGGACAGACCCCCGTCGAGCAACAGCGCCTCGGTCAGCCGCGTCGTCGTCGACTTGCCGTTCGTGCCGACGACGTGGATCGCCGGGAACCGCTCCTGCGGCTCGCCGAGCTCGCGCAGCAGCGCACGCATCCGCTCGGTCCCGAAGCCGTCGCTCGGCCAGGGACTGAGCGACTCGATCCAGTCAGTTGCCGAGAGCATCGAGCTCGGCACGGTATTGCTCGAGCTTCTCCCGCTCGCCCTCGACGACCTCCGGCGCCGCGTTGGCGACGAACTTCTCGTTGGCGAGCATCCTCTCGGAGCGCTCGACCTCCTTCCGCAGCCGCCCGCGTTCGGCCTCGACGTCTCCCTGCCCGTCGCCCGTCGGACGGACGACCGCCTCGAAGATCCGCAGGGAGTCGCCGCCGATCTCGATCCGCACGCCGCTGCGCCTGTAGATGCGTGCCGCCGTCTGCGCCTCGTCCAGGGCATGGAGGTCGGCCGCGAACGCCGGCTGCGGATCGGGCCACGGCGCGACAATCAAGCGCGTCTCGCGTGAGGGCAGGTTCGTCCAGATCTCCTCCGTGACGTGCGGCATCACCGGGTGGAGCAGCTTCAGGAGCTGCTCGAGCGCCGCGAATGCCGTTGCCCGCACGTCCTCCTCGTCGAGCCGCGGCTTGATCGACTCGAGATACCAGTCGCAGAAGTCGTCGAACGTGACGTGGTACAGCCTCTCGACGCCGTGCGCGAAGTCGAAGCCGGCGAGGTCGGCGTCGAGCTCGGCTCGCGTGGCGTCGATGCGCGCGAGGATCCAGCGTTCCTCGATCGACGACGGCCGTGCCTCGGGCGCCACCGCGCCGGCCATGAGCAGGAGCCGGCTCGCGTTCCAGAGCTTGTTCGCGAGCTTCCGCCCCTCCTCGATCGTGCCGAAGGAGAAGCGGGGGTCCTGGCTGGAGGTCACCTTGAGCAGCCCGTACCGCGTCGCGTCGGCGCCGTACGGCTCGAGCGCCTCTTCCGGGTCGATCCCGGTACCGAGCGTGCGTGACATTCGCCTGCCGTCCGGGTTGAGCAGGGTCGAGTGGATGAGGGCATCCGCGAACGGCTCCTCCCCGATCAGCTCGAGGCCGGAGAAGATCATCCGCGCAACCCAGAGGAAGATGATGTCGCGCGCCGTCGTGAGCACGCTGCCCGGGTAGTAGCGCGCGAGCTCCGGTGTCTCCTCGGGCCAGCCGAGCGTCGCGAAGGGATAAAGCGCGGACGAGAACCACGTGTCGAGCACGTCCTCCTCCTGGCGCAGCTCGGCGGAGCCGCACTCGGCGCACGCCTGTGGCTCGCTCTCGGCGACGGTGAGGTGGCCGTCGGGGCAGCACCAGACCGGGATGCGGTGACCCCACCAGATCTGGCGCGAGATGCACCAGGGCCGGATGTTCTCCATCCAGTCGAGGTACACGCGCGCGAAGCGCTCGGGCGTGAAGCGGACGCGTCCCTCCTTCACCGCCGCGATCGCGGGCGCCGCGAGCTCGTCCATCGCCACCCACCACTGCGGCATCACGAGCGGCTCTACCCGCGTATGGCAGCGCTGGCAATGGCCCACGGAGTGCCGGTAGTTCTCGCGCTTCTCGAGCAGGCCGCGCTCGGCCGCCCACTCGAGCACGCGCAGCCCGGCCTCCTCCTGGGTCAGCCCTGCGAGCTCGCCGGCGGCGTCGTTCATGAGCCCGTGGGGACCGATCACGGCGAGCTCGGGTAGGCCGTGGTCGCGGCCGATCTCGAAGTCGGTCGGGTCGTGGCCCGGCGTGACCTTGAGCGCCCCGGTGCCGAACTCGCGCTCGACGCGTTCGTCGGCGATCACGGGCACGCGCCGCTCGACGAAGGGGACGACGACCTCCTTGCCGACGAGGTCGCGGTAGCGCTCGTCGCCGGGGTGAACCGCGATTGCGACGTCGGCGAGGATCGTCGCCGGCCGCACCGTCGCGATCGTGACGTGGCCCGAGCCGTCGGCGAGCGGATAGCGGACGTACGAGAGCGTGTCGTCCTCGTCCTCGTGCTCCACCTCGAGGTCGGAGAGCGCGGTCCGGTCACGGGGGCACCAGTTGACGATCCGGCTCGCGCGGTAGATCCAGCCGCGCTCGTAGAGGTGGACGAACCAGCGCATGACCGCGCTGTAGTAGCGCTCGTCCATCGTGAAGCGCGTGCGCCGGTAGTCGAGCGAGGCTCCGAGGCGGCGGAACTGGCTCATGATCGTGCCGCCGTAACGTTCGAGCCACTCTTGAACGTAGGCGTCGAAGCCATCGCGGCCAAGGTCGCGCTGGCTGCGCCCCTCCTGCGCGAGCGTCCGGCCGATCGCCGCCCAGGTCGAGATGCCGGCGTGGTCGTACCCGGGCTGGAAGAGCGTGTTGAAGCCGCGCATGCGGTGCCAGCGGACGAGCGTGTCCTCGAGCGAGAGCTGCAGGCAGTGGCCGATCGTCAGTGAGCCGGAGATGTTCGGCGGCGGGTGCATGACGACGAACGTGTCGCCGGGCGCGTCGGGATCGGCCGCGTAGAGCCCCTCTTCCTCCCAGATCTGCTGCCAGCGCTGCTCGACGCCCTGCGGTCTGTAGAGCGGATCCATGCGCGAAATGTGGTCAGGCAGCGACTATGAGCGGAGCTTAGCGGGGCTGCGCTTTGGCTGCGGCCAGGTGCCGCCGACCTGCTCGAGGATCGCCTCGAGGAGCGCGAACGAGCCGAGGACATGGTCGCGGGCGAGCGCTCGCGCTCCCTCCGGGCTGCCGGCTGCGAGCGCCTGACGGATCGCGCGGTGCTGCTCGGCGTTCTTCGCGTAGAGGCCGTCGATCGAGTGGTCTCCCGGCGCCCAGACGGCCGGGCCGGAGAAGGAGCGGCGCGCGCTCTTCGCGAGCTGCTCGACGAGCGGGAGGTCGGCGACGCGGTAGATGACGTCGTGGAAGGCGTGGTTCGCGCGCACCCAGTCGCCGGTGATCGAGCGGCGCGCCTCGCCGGGTTCGCGGGCCCGGAGCTCCTGGGAGATCTGCGCGAACCGCTGCTCGGCCTCGCCGAGCTCCGCGAGATCCTCGCCTCGTGCAGCTCCTCCCGCGAGATGGTGCGGACGCGGACGCCGCGGTTCGGGACGAAGGAGACGAGCCCGAGCGCCGCGAGCCGCCTGAGAGCCTCGCGGATCGGCGTGCGCGAGACCTTGAACTGCTCCGAGAGCTGCTCCTGGCGGAGCACGGTCCCCGGCTCGAGCTCGCCGGAGACGATCGCCTCCTCGATCACGAGCGCGATGTCGTCGGCCTTGGTGCTGTCGAGGCTCATGTGGCGAGTGTATGTACGCCCGGCCTCATGCCTACTCGTTGTCGTGGTCTCTTTCGCAGAAGTCCGGGCACGTGCACTCGGCGAGCTCGGCGGTGCAGGGGGCGTCCGCGTCCGGCACGTCGGCCTGCTCGTCCTCGGTCCTGATCAGGCTCTCGCTCATCTCGTCACTCCTCCGTCGAGTCGTTCGTAGGCGGGCAGCGTCAGGAAGTCCTCGAGCTCCTCGGAGAGCGCAACGGCGGCGAAGAGCTCCTTCGCCTCGTCGCCCGCGTCCACGAGCTCGATCTCATGGCGAACGAGCTTCCGCGTCCTCCATGAGGTTGTCGATCGCCGCCGCGCCGACGCCGTGCAGCCACGAGTCGAGGTAGCGGACGCCGACGGAGACGTTCGTCCGCACGCCGGCGTCGGTGATCTCGCCCGGCGTGTCCGGGATGGACAGGAGCGCCGCCTCCTCGGGCACGACCTCCTCGCGCAGCCGCTCGAGCTGGTTCGGCCGCGCGCCGAGTACGCCGTCGAAGACCTCGGTGCAGGCGGGCACGAGATCCGGATGCGCGACCCACGAGCCGTCGAAGCCGTCGCCCGACTCGCGCTCCTTGTCCTCCCGAACCTTCGCGAGCGCGATCTCGTTCGCCTCGGCGTCCTTGCGGGACGGAATGAAGGCCGCCATGCCGCCGATCGCGTGCGCGCCGCGGCCGTGGCAGGAGCGGACGAGCAGCTCCGTGTACGCGCGCATGAACGGCACCGTCATCGTCACCTGGGCGCGGTCGGGCAGCACCCAGTCCCGCGCCCGGAACTTCTTGATGGCGCTGAAGATGTAGTCCCAGCGGCCGGCGTTGAGCGCGCAGCCCCAGTCGCGGAGCTCGTAGAGGATCTCCTCCATCTCGAAGGCGGCGAGGATCGTCTCGATCAGGACGGTGCAGCGGATCGTCCCGGACGGGAGGCTGAGCTCCTCCTCCGCAAGCGCGAAGGCGTCGGCCCAGAGGCGCGCCTCGAGGTGCGACTCCAGCTTCGGGAGGTAGAAGTACGGCCCGCTGCCGCGCTCGAGCTGCTCGCGCGCGTTCCGCGCCATGTGCAGCCCGAAGTCGAAGAGCGAGGCCGAGACCGGCTCCTCGTCCACGAGCGCGTGCCGCTCCGGCAGGTGCCAGCCGCGCGGCCGGATCAGCAGCGTCGCGATTTCCTCGTTCAGCCGGTACGTCTTGTCCGGCGTCTCGAGCGAGATCTCGCGGCGCACGGCGTCGGTCACATTCCGCTGCCCCTCGACGATGTTCTCCCACCTCGGCGAGCACGCGTCCTCGTAGTCGGCCATGAAGACGCGGGCGCCCGAGTTGAGCGCGTTGATCATCATCTTGCGGTCGACCGGGCCGGTGATCTCGCAGCGGCGGTCGCGTAGATCCGCAGGCGCCTCCGCCACGCGCCAGTCGGCGTCGCGGACATCCTTCGTCTCCGGCAGGAAGCGCGGCAGGGCGCCGCCGTCGAGCTCCGCCTGCCTTTCATGTCGCCGCTCGAGCAGCTCGCGGCGACGCGGGTTCAGCTCGCGGTGGAGGCGCGCAACGAGGTCGAGCGCCTCGCGAGTGAGGACCTCCTCGTTTGCGGCAGCGAGGATCTCCACCTCGGCGAGCGTACTCACGCCGGCTCCTTCGTGAGCTGTGACTTCGTGAATTGGGCCTCCTCGGTCGATCCCGTGAGGGCAAGCGTCTCGCTGTCGGGCGCGACGGCCTTCGTGACGAGATCGAAATAGCCGGCTCCGACCTCGTGCTGGTGTCGGGTCGCGGTGTAGCCGAACTCCTCGAGCTCGAACTCGCGCTGCTGCAGCCGCACGTAGGCCGGCATCTGCTCCTCGGCGTAGCCGCGCGCGAGCTCGAACATCGCCGCGTTGAGCGAGTGGAAGCCGGCGAGCGTGATGAAGAGGAAGCGGTAGCCCCACTCGCCGAGCGTGTCCTGGAAGGACGCGATCTGGTCGTCCTCGAGATGCTTGCGCCAGTTGAAGGACGGCGAGCAGTTGTACGCGAGCGGCTTGCCGGGGAAGCGCTCGTGGATCGCCTCGGCGAACTCGCGCGCCTCGCCGAGATCCGGCGTCGAGGTCTCGAACCAGACGAGGTCGGCATACGGCGCGTACGCGAGCCCGCGCGAGATGGCTGCGTCGATCCCGTCGCGGACGCGGTAGAAGCCCTCCGCGGTCCGCTCGCCGGTGACGAAGTCGCGGTCGTGCTCGTCCACGTCGCTCGTGAGCAGCGCGGCAGAGAGGGCGTCCGTCCGCGCGACGAGGACGGTCGGGACGCCGCAGACGTCCGCGGCGAGCCGCGCGGCGTTGAGCGTCCGGACGAACTGCTGCGTGGGCACGAGCACCTTGCCGCCGAGATGGCCGCACTTCTTCTCCGAGGCGAGCTGGTCCTCGTAGTGGACGCCGGCCGCGCCCGCCTCGATCATCGTGCGCATCAGCTCGTAGGCGTTGAGCGGCCCACCGAAGCCGGCCTCGGCGTCGGCGAGGATCGGCGCGAGCCAGTACGTGCCGTTCCGCCCTTCAGCGGAGTCGATCTGGTCGGCGCGGAGGAGGGCGTTGTTCAGGCGGCGGACGAGGGCGGGCGCGCTGTTCGCGGGGTAGAGGCTCTGGTCCGGGTACGTCGCGCCGGCGAGGTTGGCGTCGGCCGCGACCTGCCAGCCGGAGAGGTAGATGGCCTCGAGCCCGGCTCGCACCATCTGGACGGCCTGGCCGCCGGTCAGCGCACCGAGCGCGCGGACGGGCTGGTCGCTCCGGAGCAGCTGCCAGAGGCGCTCCGCACCGAGGCGCGCAAGCGTGTGCTCTTCGACGACCGAGCCGCGCAGTCGGACGACGTCTTCCGCCCGATACGTCCGCTCGATGCCGCTCCAGCGGTCTTCGAGGCGCCACTCATCTTCGAGTTGCGCGACCTCTGCTTGGACCCGAGCTTCGTGCGACATCTGGCCTCCTCCGCCGGCGAGTGACTGTTTCGGATCCAGAACGTACCACCTGCGCGAGCGGTTACACCTCAACAGGCGTAAACGCGCGTTGTTTGGGATCCAGAATCGAGCGGTCTACGCGCTGGGCAGGCGGTAGTAGCGGAAGACGACCTCGGCGACGCAGACGGGCTTGTCGCCATCCTCCCGCTCGACCGTCGCCGTCATCGTCACCTGGCTGCCCCAGTCGTGCTCCTCGACTGTGTCGACGTGGAACGAGCCACGGACGCGCGAGCCCGAGGGAACGGGTGCCGGAAAGCGGACGCGGTTGAGGCCGTAGTTGAGCGCCATGCCGTCGGCCTCCTCCTCGTGCGGGACGACCTCGTAGGACATCGCCGGCAGCAGCGAGAGGGTCAGATAGCCATGCGCGACCGTGCCGCCGAACGGGGTCTGCGCCGCCCGCTCGGGATCGACGTGGATGAACTGGTAGTCCCCGGTCGCGTCGGCGAACGCCTGGATCCGCTCCTGCGGGACGTCGATCCACGAAGAGGGACCGAACTCCGCCCCGACCTCGATCGCGCTCATGAGCCGAACGCTACGCGACCCCGCCTCGACCGTGCTCGAGCTTCTACGCTCCGTGGCGTGAGTGCCCGCTGCGTCCTCGTCTACGCGCTCGCACCCGAGGGAACCACAGCCCGGCAGGCGAACGACCGTCTGAACGAATACGTCGCCGACCGGCGACGCGGCCTCGCCGTCTGGCACGACCACTTCGTGGGCTTGCACGGGGGCGCGATCGTGCTCGACGTGCGGTCCGACGAGGAGCTCGCGCTGCTCGACGACCCCGGCCCGCTCGAGGGCTGGCGGCTGTCCGTACACCCGCTCACGTTCTCCCTCTCCGCGGTCGGCTTCGCCGCGCAGACGTCCTTTACGCTCGAGGAGTACCGCGGCGTCTCACTCGGGGAGCTCGCTGCGGCCGAGCCCGCCGATCCGCGCTTCTGGTGGCAAAGGAGGGGCGTGGACTGAGCCGCCTCAGCCGGCCACGCGGACGAGCGAGAGCGTCTCGTGGCCGCCGGAGAGCTGGCGCTCGGAAATGGCCCCTATCCCACGGCCGTAGACCTTGCGGTCGACGATCGCCGGCTCCAGCCGCGAGAACTCCAGTGACCGAAGCACCCGGTGAAACCTCCCGTACGGAACGGTCTGGGAGCCGCCACGACCGACCACCCAGGCCAGGTCTTCAGCCTCGCCCGAGCGGCACTCCTGACGGTAAGCGTCGGGCACGCGTGGATGGGCCTCCATGATCAGGCCCGGCTTCGCGCCGCTCCTGCCGGCGAGCCAGGAGCCCGAGGTGTCGACCTTGCCGCCGGGCAGGAATTCCCTCGTGTCCTCCCCGAGGTACCAGACGTTCCCCCGCTCGTCCTGCGCGTAGTAGTCGAAGGTCTTCTCCTTGAGCTTCCCCACCGGCTCGTACACCTCGTCGCTCACGACAGTCGCGGCGATCCCTTCGATGTTCCTGGTCCGTCCGGTGACGTGGACTCGATCGAGCTCCTTCCGGCCGTTCTCGACGCCGCGGTACAGGAGCGTCCGTCCTGCCGGGAGCGGGAAGTACGCGTTGTCGATCACCTTGGCGAACCGCGAGGGTGACGGGATCTTCGGGTCGTAGGTCGCGCATTCGCCTCCGCCGAAGCCCAGGCCGGCCTGCGCCGCGTAGGCGGCAACCGCCGCCGCGATGGCGAGGCAAAGGAGCGCCGCCGTCGCCTTTCTCCTCAAGGAGCTACGCCGTCTGCTCGACCGGCTCGTCGGGCTCGTCGCCCGCCTGCGCCCCGCCGCTCGTGACGAGCGTCGGGCGGATGCCCTGCGCGATGCACTCCTTCGTGATCACGCACTTCGTGACGTCCCGCCGCGATGGCAGCTCGAACATCACGTCGAGCAGCGCTCCCTCGATGATGGAGCGGAGCCCACGCGCGCCGGTCTCGCGCTCGAGCGCGCGGTCGGCGATCTCCCACATCGCGTCCTCGGTGAAGACGAGCTCGATCCCGTCGTAGCCGAAGAAGCGCTGGTACTGCTTGATGAGCGCGTTCTTCGGCTCCTCGAGGATCTGGACGAGATCCTCGCGCCGGAGCTGGTGCACGGCGGACACGACCGGCAGCCGGCCGATGAACTCCGGGATCAGGCCGAAGTTGAGGAGATCCTCCGGCATCACCTCGGCGAGCAGCTCCGAGGCTTCGACGTCGTGCTTCGAGCGGATGTCGGCGCCGAACCCGAGGGCGTTCTTGCCGATGCGGCGCGCGATGATCTTGTCCACCCCGGCGAACGCGCCGCCGCAGATGAAGAGGATGTTCGTCGTGTCGATCGAGAGGAACTCCTGGTGCGGGTGCTTGCGCCCGCCCTGCGGAGGCACCGAGGCGACCGTCCCCTCGAGGATCTTCAGCAGCGCCTGCTGCACGCCTTCGCCCGAGACGTCGCGCGTGATCGACGGGTTGTCCGCCTTCCGCGCGATCTTGTCCACCTCGTCGATGTAGATGATCCCCGTCTCGGCCTTCTTGATGTCGAAGTCCGCGGCCTGGATCAGCTTGAGGAGGATGTTCTCGACGTCCTCGCCGACATAGCCGGCCTCGGTCAGCGCGGTCGCGTCGGCGATCGCGAACGGGACGTTGAGGATCCGCGCGAGCGTCTGCGCGAGAAGGGTCTTGCCGCAGCCCGTCGGGCCGAGCAGGAGGATATTCGACTTCTGGAGCTCGACTTCGTCGTCGTCCTGCCCCATCTGTACGCGCTTGTAGTGGTTGTAGACGGCGACCGAGAGGGTCCGCTTCGCCTCTTCCTGCGAGACGACGTAGTCGTTGAGGACGGCGTAGATGTCGCGCGGGCGCGGCAGGTTGTCGAGGTCCAGCTGGGCCGGGCTCGTCAGCTCCTCGTCGATGATCTCGTTGCAGAGATCGATGCACTCGTCGCAGATGTAGACCCCTGGGCCGGCGATCAGCTTCTTCACCTGCCGCTGGCTCTTGCCGCAGAAGCTGCAGAGGAGCTGCTCGTTGCCGTCGGTTGCGCGCGCCATATCTCTCTTCTACCTCGGTTCGGCCGTTTCGTCTACGCCCTAGCGGTGGGCGATCACCTGGTCGACGATGCCGTACTGCTCAGCTTCCTCGGATGTCATGTAGTAGTCGCGCTCCATGTCCTTCGAGACCTTTTCGATGGGCTGGTTCGTGTGCCGGCCGATGATCTCCTCCAGGCTCCGCTTGAGATTGATCGTCTCGCGCGCCTGGATCTCGATATCGGTGCCCTGGCCCTGGAACCCGCCGGAGACCTGGTGAATGAGGATCTTGGCATTCGGCAGCGCAGTGCGCTTTCCCTCCGTGCCCGCCGCGAGAAGCAGCGCGCCCATCGACATCGCGATCCCGACGCACGTCGTCGCGATGTCGGGCTTGATGAACTGCATCGTGTCGTAGATCGCGAGCCCCGAGTAGACGGAGCCGCCGGGCGAGTTGATGTAGAGATTGATGTCCTTGTCGGGGTCCTCGGACTCGAGGTGGATCATCTGCGCGACGACGAGGTTCGCGACCTGGTCGTCGATCGGGGTGCCGAGGAAGATGATCCGCTCGTTGAGCAGCCGCGAGTAGATGTCGAAGAAGCGCTCCCCGCGCGAGGTCTGCTCGATGACGGACGGGATGACGAGATTCGAGGGCGGGTTCATGATCGGGCTCCTTCGCTCTGCTGCTGGTCGGGGGTCCAAAGTTTCGTCTCGGTCGGTGGTTTCTCCTTGTCGGGCGTCCAGATCGCCTCGCGCGCCTCGGCCTGCGCGAGCGGGATGCGCTTGACCTCCTCGGCGACGCGGTCGAGCGCCTGGCGGAGCCGCAGGTCCTCGCGGAGCGCCTCGAAGCGGCCGCTCTCGCGCAGGGCGACGAGCATCTGCTCGGGATCGTCGCCAAGGGCCTCGGCCTGCTCGCGCACGAGCTCCTCGACCTCGGCGTCCGGCACGTCGAGCCCGAGCTGCTCGGCGACGGTGTCGAGCACAAGCTCGCGCGCCACGGAGCGCTGCGCCTCGTCGCGAAGCCTCGCCACGAGCTCCTCCGGCTGCTGGCCGGTCATCGCGAGAAACGTCTCGAGCTCGACTCCGCGCGCCTCGACCTGCCGGGCGAAGGCGCGCAACAGCTCTCGCGTGCGCGACTCGACGAGCGGCCCGGCGGCGTCCACCTTTGACGCGGCGACGAGGGCGTCGGCGGCATCGGCGCGGAACCGCGTCTCGACCTCCTCCTCGATCTGCTCGCGCAGCCGTGACTCGACGTCGTCCCGCAGCTCGGCAAACGTCTCGAACTCGCTCGCCGCGCGGGCGAGGTCGTCGTCGAGCGGCGGCAAGACCTTCTCCTTGATCTCCTTGACCGTCGCGGCGAGCGACTGCGTCGACCCGTCGGCGAGCTCGAACGACATCTCTTTCGTTTCGCCGGCGCTCATCCCGACGAGGCCCAGCTCGACCTCCTCCACGACGGCGCCGCGGCCGAGCTCGACGACGTAGTCGCGGCGCGTCTCGTCGTCGGCGACGAGGTCGACCACGACTGTGTCGTCGGGGGCGACGGGCCGTCCGTCGACCGGGACGAGCTCGGCGATCGTCGAGCGCAGCGCGTCGAGCTCGTGCTGGACGAGCTCCTCGGGCACCTCGACCTCGGCGGCGCCGACCTCGAGCTCCCTCCAGTCCGGCAGCTCCGGCTTGGCCTGCACCGCGACCGTCGCGGTGAATTTCCAGTCCTCGTCGTCGGAGGCGGGGAGCTCGAAGTCGTACTCCGGCTGCTCGACCGGCCGGACGCGCGTGCGCGCCGCCGCGTTCCAGAACCAGCCGCCGATGTGGCTCTCGACGGCTTCGGTCATCAGCCGTTCGCGGCCGACGCGCTGCAGCAGCACCTGGCGCGGCACCTTCCCCTTGCGGAAGCCCGGCACCTTGACGCTCTGCGCGAGGTCCTCGGCGGCGTGCTCGACGGCGTGGTGGACGTCGTGCGACGGCACCTGCACCGTCATCCGCACCCGGTTCTCGGGCAGCTCCTCGACCTCGGTCTGCACCCGGCCATTCAAGCAGGGAGCGGGTGGGCGAGGTCGAACGTCGGACGCGTGAGCGGCTGGACGCTGACCCTCCTCGGCGGCGCCGGAGCGATCTGGACCGTGATCCTGTCGGCGATGGTCTACGCCGTTCGAATCCGCGCCTAGCGGACCGGCGATGCGGGCGAGAGGACTCGAACCTCCAAGGGCCTCGCGGCCCAGCGGGACCTAAACCCGCCGCGTATCCCAATTCCGCCACGCCCGCGCCCGAAGAGAATAGGTGGCCAGGATAGGCGGCGCCGGACAACGAAAGCCCTCGGCGCGTACTAAAGTCGCGCCCGGCGTGACGGGAATGCGGCCCGAGGATGTCTATGCGCTCACGAGCGTCGGCGATCCACGCCTCTCGCCCGACGGCCGGCGCGTCGCCTACGTCGTCAACCGGATCGACCGCGAGTCAAACAGCTACCGCTCGGCGATCTGGGTCGCGCCGCTCGACGGCTCCGATGATCCGAGGCAGTTCACGTCCGGCGAGCGGAGCGACCACTCTCCCCGCTGGTCTCCCGACGGGCGCTGGCTCGCGTTCGTCTCCAACCGCGACGGCGAGGAGAAGAAGGCGCATGGCGAGCTGTACGTGCTGCCGGCGGACGGGGGCGAGCCGCGCCGGCTGACCGAGGGCCAGGAGGGTGTCGAGTCGACCGCGTGGTCGCCCGACTCCCAGCGGATCGCCTTCGCACGGCGCGTCCGCGACGACGCCTACGAGGAGGAGGACGAGCAGCGCCGGCCGCCGCGGCGCTTCACCCGCGTCTACTAC
>VAXA01000033.1 GCA_005883365.1 Actinomycetota bacterium | reverse complement strand
CCTCGTGACCTTCTATGCGGCGATGGCGGCGGCTGGGCTCGTCGTCGAGTTCCTGTTCGAGGGCTTGGCGCTGCAGCCGACGACGCGCAACGCGAAGGTGGTGACGGCGCACGTGAGCTGGAACTACAGCACGTACCTGAACATCGTCTTCCTCGTTGTCGCCGCCGTGCTGGCGTGGCGCTACTTCCGCAGGGGCGGAGGCTGGGCGATGCTCAGGCTGATGAACGAGCCCATGGACGAGCACGAGCACGCCGCTCACGAGCCGGCGACGCACGCCTCGGCGTAGGCCGACTGCTTCGCACAGCAGCGTCGCACTCGCCCGGGACTTACACGCCCTCTAGCCTCCGAACCAACGCGCGCGGCGGGTCGAGGCGAACGACTCCTTGTCCGCGGCGAGGGACTCGGACGGGCCGACGACCTGCGCCGTCGGGGCCGGGCCGCCGAGGAAGTTGGCCTCCACCTTCGCGACGCGGCCGCCGCCGAACTCGATGTAGCAGTTGCCCTCGCCCTCGTAGCGCCGCGCGAGCTCCTCCCCGTGGAGGCGCGCCGTGATGCCGTCGGCGACGACGCCGGCAGCGTTCTCCGCGAACACGCCCGCCTTCGCCATCGGGAGGCCCACGACGTCGCCCACTGCGTACACGTCCGGGAACGGCGTCATGAGGTTGTCGGGATCGACGGCCACCCAGCCCTTTGGGGCGAGGCCCGACTCCTCCACCACGGCAGGCGCGCGGTGGATCGGGATCCCGACGAACAGGTCGTACGGCAGCCGCTCGCCGCTCTCGAGCACCGCCTCCTTGCCCGACGGATCGAGCTCGACCACGCGGTTCTTCGCGAGGTACTCGATCCCGCGCGCCTCGAGCTCGTCGAGGAACCGCTGCGAGACCTCTGGGGTGACGGGAACCGGCGCGGACATCGGCGCGATTACGCGGATCTCCGTCTCCTCTCTGACGCCCCGCTCTACGAGCTGGTCGTGCAGCAGGAACGCACCCTCGAACGGCGCGGGCGGGCACTTGTACGGCTGGCCGAGCACGCCGATCAGGATCGTCCCGCCCGTGAAGCCGGGCAGGGCGTCGCGCATCCGCTCGGCGCCCGCGATCGAGTAGTACTCGTGTCCGCCCTCGGCGAATCCCGGCGTCGCGGCGACGTCGTAGTCGGCGCCCAACGCGACCACGAGAACGTCGGCGTCGTACGAGCCTCGGTCGGTCGTCACGTGCAGGGCCGCAGGGTCGATCGCCGTGATGCGCTCCTGGCGAAACTCGACTCCCGGCTTCGCGAGGTCGCGGTACGGAATGCGGACTGCTGCGGCGTCCTGGCGGCCGAAGAGGATGTCGAGCTTCGAGAACCCGAACGTGAACGCGTCGTTCCGGTCGATGAGGGTGACGCGAACCTCGCCGGCGAGCGAGTGGGAGAGCCGGCTCGCCAGCTCCAAGCCGCCGAAGCCGGCTCCGAGGATCACGGCGTGCTTCACGTCGGCAACCCTACGCCCTGCGCGGTGCACGTTAGGCTGGACGTCGCCGATGGCGCGCCAGGGGACGGAGGCGAGCGCACTCGAGCGGGGACGCGACGCCTACGCCGCCCGCGCCTGGGTCGATGCGCACGACCTCCTCGAGAGCGCGGATGAGTCAGAGCCGCTCGCGCCGCCGGATCTCGCCCTGCTCGCGACGGCGGCGTACATGCTCGGGCGCGACGAGGAGTGGGTCGCCGTCCACGAGCGGGCGCACCATCTCCACCTCGACGCGGGCGAGATCGAACCGGCGGCGCGGGCTGCGTTCTGGATCGGCTTCACCTTCGCCCTTCGCGACGAGATGGGCCCGGCTCAAGGCTGGTTCGGCCGGGCACAGCGGCTCCTGGACGAACGGGAGGGCGACTGCGTGGAGCGCGGATTCCTCCTCCTCCCACAGGCGATGGGAGTCCTCTTCGGCGGTGACGCGGCAACTGCAGGAGCCCTGGCCTCCGAGGCCGCAGCCATCGCCCGGCGGTTCGGGAATAGCGACCTCGTTACGCTCGCCCTCCTGGTGGAGGGCCAGGCCGCCGTTGCCGGCGCCCGCGTGCACGAGGGCCTCGCGCTCCTCGACGAGGCGATGGTCGCGGTGACCACCGAGGACCTGTCGCCGGTCGTCTCCGGTCTCGTCTACTGCTCGGTCATCCTCGCCTGCCAGCAGGTCTTCGAGCTTCGCCGCGCACGCGAGTGGACGCTGGCGCTCGATCGGTGGTGGCAGCAGCAGCCGGACATGGTCGCGTTCACGGGACGCTGCCTCGTCCATAGGGCCGAGATCCTGCAGCTGGGCGGATCCTGGCCGGATGCGCTCGAAGAGGCCCGTCGGGCATGTCGCCGTTTCATCGAGGCCAACAACCCGAACAGGGGTCTCGCTCTGTACCGCGAGGCCGAGCTGCTGCGGCTGCAGGGCGATCTCGACGGGGCTGAGTCGGCGTACAGCGCGGCGAGCCGCGCCGGGTGGGAGCCGATGCCCGGACTGGCGCAGCTGCGGGTCGCCCAGGGACGCGTCGATGCCGCCGCGGCGGCAATCCGACGTGCCGCGGGGGAGCGCTTCGATCCCCTCCGCCGCCCCGAGCTATTGCCGGCCTACGTCGAGATCATGCTCGCGGCGGGGGAGATGGACGAGGCGCGCAGGGCGTGCGACGAGCTCGAAGAGGTGGCCCGGAGCTACTCGAGCGCGATGCTCGACGCGATCGCCGCGTACGAGCGCGGCGCCGTCGAGCTCGCCGACGGCGATGCGCCTCGAGCCCTGGAGTCTCTGCGCCGCGCGCTCGAAGCCTGGCGGGCGCTCGAGGTTCCCTACGAGGTCGCGAGGACGCGGCTGCTGATCGGCGAAGCGTGCCGGGCGCTTCAGGACGACGATGCCTGCACCCTCGAGCTCGAGGCGGCGCTCGCCGACTTCATCCGGCTCGGCGCACTTCCCGACGCCGCCCGCGTCGAGGGGCTGCTTGGGCGCGCGCGGGACGAGGCGAGGCGCGGGCTCTCGCCCCGCGAGCTCGAGGTGCTCCGTCTGCTGGCGGCAGGCAAGAGCAATCGCCAGATCGCAGCGACGCTCGTGATCAGCGAGCACACGGCCGCCCGGCACGTCCAGAACATCTTCGCCAAGCTCCGCGTCTCCTCCCGCGCCGCAGCGACGGCGTTCGCCTTCGAGCACGACCTCGTCTGACCCCGCTGGTCCGAATTCACCACGCCGCGATCCCGCGCAAGTTGGTGGATTCGGCCGATGCGCTCCGTCCCGGCACGTCCTACCGTCGGCCGGGTCAATGCGAATCGAGGAGGCAGGCGCGATGGAGTCGACCGAACACACGGATGTCCTGATCATCGGCGCGGGCCAGTCGGGGCTCGCTCTCGGGTACCACCTGCAGCGGCGGGGCCGGCAGGCCCTGCTCGTCGACCGGAACGACCGGATCGGCGGCAGCTGGCGCGCACGGTGGGACTCGCTGAAGCTCTACTCGCCCGCGAATCGCGACGGGCTGCCGGGGCTGCCCTTCCCGGCCGGCCGGGCCTCTTACCCGACCAAGGACGAGATGGCCGACTACCTCGAGGCCTATGCGGCGCACTTCGAGCTGCCCGTCCGGCTCGGAACCGCCGTTGAGGCCCTGACGCAGGAAGACGGCCGCTATGTCGCGCACACCGGCGGGTCCCGGATCGAGGCGGAGACGGTCGTCGTCGCGTCAGGCGTGTTCGAGAAGCCGCACGTCCCGGAGTTCGCCGACGAGCTCAACCCGGCGATCACGCAGCTCCATTCGAGCGCGTACCGGAACCTCTCGCAGCTTCAGGACGGCCCGGTGCTCGTCGTCGGCGCCAGTCACTCCGGCGCCGACATCGCCTTCGAGGCCGCTGCGGAGCACGAGGTCGTGCTGTCCGGTCGCGACACGGGGCAGCTGCCGGCCTCGATCGAGAGCAGGCGCGGACGTGCTCTCTTCCGCGGTCTCTTCTTCGCCGGGACGCACATCCTGACCGTCGACACGCCGCTGGGCCGGAAGATGCGGCCGGAGATCCGGCGCGGCGGCGCGCCGCTTCTCCGCTACCGGCGATCGGATCTGCGCGCCGTGGGCGTGGAACGGGTGCTCGAGCGGACTGCGGGCGTCCAGGACGGGTTGCCGGTGCTCGACGGCGGCCGGGTCCTCGAGGTCAGGAACGTCGTCTGGTGCACCGGCTTCCGTCCGAACTTCGGCTGGATCCGGCTGCCCCTCGAGATCGGGGACGACGACTATCCGGTCCAGTACCGGGG
>VAXA01000220.1:289-5036 GCA_005883365.1 Actinomycetota bacterium | reverse complement strand
CGTCTACCGGATGACGTCTCAGGTCTACGAGCCGAAGGGCTACCGGTTCGACTACCTGCCGGCAGAGGAGTTCCCCAACCTCGCCGACCACCTCGACGACTCGACGCGGATGGTGTGGATCGAGACGCCGTCGAACCCCCTGCTCAACATCGTCGACATCCGCGCCGCGGCCGAGGCCGCGCACGCGGCGGGCGCGCTCCTCGTCGTCGACAACACGTTCGCGACCCCGTACCTGCAGCAACCGCTCGAGCTCGGCGCCGACGTCGTCGTCCACTCGACGACGAAGTACCTCGGCGGCCACTCCGACGTCGTCGGCGGCTTCGCTGCGACGAACGACCCGACGGTGGCCGAGCGCCTGCGCTTCCTCCAGAAGTCGCTCGGCGCCGTGCCCGGCCCGTTCGACTGCTGGCTCGTGCTGCGCGGGATCAAGACGCTCGCGCTGCGGATGCGGCAGCACTGCCTGAACGCGATGGAGGTCGCGGCGGTGCTCGAGCGCCACTCGCGCGTCGAGCGCGTCTTCTACCCCGGCCTGCCGACGCACCCCGGCCACGCGATCGCAGCGCGCCAGATGCGCGACTTCGGCGGCATGGTCTCGTTCCTCGCGGAGTCGCCGGAGGCGGGCCACGCGATCGCAGCGCGCCAGATGCGCGACTTCGGCGGCATGGTCTCGTTCCTCGCGGAGTCGCCGGAGGCGGCCGAGGCGATCGCAGGCCGGACACGGCTCTTCCAGCTCGCGGAGTCGCTCGGCGGCGTCGAGAGCCTGATCGAGGTGCCGGCGCGGATGACGCACGCGGCGACGGCCGACGCGCCGTTCGCGGCGCCGCCGAACCTCGTCCGCCTCTCGGTGGGAATCGAGTCGGCCGCGGACCTCGTGGACGACCTCGAGAACGCGCTCGTCGCGGCGGCTGCGCGCTCTCGCTGATGAGCGGCGAAGCGGTCGTCTTCGTCGAGATCCCGTCGGGCTCGCGCAACAAGTACGAATGGGACGACGAGCTCGGCGGCATCGTGCTCGACCGGCGGCTGTTCACCGCGATGACGTATCCCGCCGACTACGGCTACGTCGAGGGCACGCTCGCCGAGGACGGCGACCCGCTCGACGCACTCGTACTCGTGTCCGATCCGACGTTCCCCGGCTGCCGGATCCGCGTCCGCACGATCGGGGTCTTCCACATGGAGGACGAGAAAGGGCCGGACGAGAAGCTCCTCTCGGTGCCGCTCGGCGACCCGGCATTCGAGCGGATCCGCGACATCCACGACGTCGCGAACGAGCTGCGCGACGAGATCGAGCACTTCTTCCAGCGCTACAAGGACCTCGAGCCCTCGAAGCGGACGGAGACGCGCGGCTGGGGCAACCGCGACGAGGCGGAGCGGATCCTCTCCGCCGCGCGAGATCGCCAAGCCGGCTAAGCGGGCTGTAGCGCCGCGAGCCGCTCGCGGACATGTGCGGCGAGCGGGATGTTCTTCTTCCTCTCGTAGCGCTCCAGAGCCTGCGCCAGCGCATCGGAGGCTTTGTCGGTCTGGCCGGCCGCCGCCAGGATCTCGGCGAGATCGCACCAGGCGTCGCCTTGATAGTTGAGGCCGTCGGTGCGCTCGATGATCTCGACCGCGTGCCGGGCAAGCTGCTCGGCTTGCGCATGCTCTCCGCGACTCGCGTGGACGAGGTGCGCTCGATGATCTCGACCGCGTGCCGGGCAAGCTGCTCGGCTTGCGCATGCTCTCCGCGACTCGCGTGGACGAGGGCCGCCACCTGCCGCCATCCCGCCTCCCCCAGCGTGTTCACGCTCATGCCGAGCCCGCGGGCCAGCTCTGCCCACTGCTCGGCTTCGTCATACGCCCTCAGAGCGCACAGCTCGCGGCCGAGGTCCGTTGCCACCGAAGAGAGGTAGAAGCGCTCGTCCCGCTCCCGGAGAAACGTGCAGAAGGGACGGAGATAGCCCACTGCCGCTTCGTGGTCGCCCATGTACGCAGCGATTTGCGCCGGGATCCAGTCCACCCAGTTCGTCCCGGTCAGCTCGAAGACGCGCCGCCGCGTGTCCTCGGCCAGCGGTATCGCCAGGTCGAAGCGGCCCTGCATCGCGAGCAGCCATGCGCGGATCATGTGCACCCCGGGATTGGAGATCTCGGGCAGAAGCGCGTCCACTGCGTCCAGGGCCTCGTCCGCCGGGGTCGTACCGGACGCGATCGCGAGGCCGATCGCGGTTAAGCGCGCCAACTGTCCCGCGCCCTGGACGTGGCGAAGCGCCTCTCTTCCCGCGTGCGCCCAATCGTCCCAGCGCCCGCGGAAATTCGCGACGCCGTAGCCGAGGATCCCCCAGGCGTGAACGAGCGCCGCGTGATCCTCGCGCTCTTCAAGCAAGACGAGGGCACTGCGCGCGAGCCTCTCGAGCTCGTCGATGTCGGGGTTCGAGAGCCAGGCACGGTGGAAGCCGGCCGCAGCACGCGCCAGCAACTCGCCTGCCCTGTCCGGGATGTCGCCGGCGCGGTCGGCGGCGGCATCTGCAATCTCCGCAGATCTGGGCGGGTCGCTTCTCTCCAGCGCGGCTGCAAGGTCGAGCTCGAGCACGACGTCGAGCCTCGCCGGCCGAATCAACTCGAGGGCCCGCTCGAGGAGTGAGGCAGCTGCATGGTGGTCACCGCGCCAAAGCGCACGTCGGCCTGCGGCCGCCAGGCGGTCCGCCGCCCGCTCGGTGAGCTCCGGATCCGGCTTCCCGAGCTCAGACTTGAAGCGCGCGGCCGACTCCAGGTGATGGCCCAGTATTTCGTCGAGCTCGACGAGGCTTTGGCCGTGCCCTTCGAGCCAGCCGGAGAAACGCTCGTGAAGCTCGGCGCGGGCGACCTTGGGGAGGGCGTCGTAGGCGGCGTCGCGGATCAGGACGTGGCGAAAGCGGAAGGCGTCCTGACCGGGGAAGAGTGGCTTCTCCCGCTGGATGAAGTCCTTCCGCACGAGCGAGGCCAGGAGCGGTGTGACCTGATCCCTCTCAGCGAGCGTCTGAACGGCCTCCCGATGGAAGACTTCCCCTTCGATCGCGCCGCACTCGAGCACCGACCGCTCCAAGGGGTCGAGCCCGTCGAGGCGAGCGGCGATCAGGGCCTTGAGGTTCGGGGGCACGATGAGCTCGTCTTCCGTCTCGCGCGCCATGGCGAGCATCTCGGTGAGGAAGAGTGGATTGCCGCCGGCGGCCCGAGCAATCCTCTCGCGAAGCGCAGCCGGCAGTCTCTCGGGCAGAAGCGCGTTCGCATCGTCATCCGGTAGCGGATCGAGCCGAAGGGCGATCGGCCATTGCCGACGGCGCTCGCTCAGCTCCGGCCTCGCGATGCACACGAGCAGGATTGGTGCGTCCGCCGAGAGCAGCGCCACGTGCTCGACGAGGTCGAGCAGCGTCTCCTCGGCCCAGTGCAGGTCATCGATCACCACTGCCAGTGGCGCTCGCTCCTCCAGCAGCTTGCGGAACGCCCAGGCGATCTCCTCGGCCGAGGTTGGTGCATCGTCCTCACCAAGCAGCGTCGCGATCGCGGCAGCCGCGGCCGGCTCGGACGGCCGCGCACCCAGTTGCTTCAGCACCTCCACCACCGGCCAGTACGTGATCCCCTCCCCGTACGACAAGCAGCGGCCCCGCACGATCCGGGCGTCGATTTCGGCGAGGCCCTGGGCGACGAGACGCGACTTGCCGACGCCCGCATCTCCGACCACGGTGATGAGTTGGCAGGAGGGTTCGGACGTCGCGCGCTCCCACGCATCTCGGAGCATGCGGAGCTCGCGTGAGCGCCCGACGAAGGCACTCTCGTGACGCCGCTCCGCCCCTTCGGTGGTCCGGAGGAGACGGAAAGCGTGAACCGGCACGGATTTACCCTTGAGCTCGAGCGGCTCGACGGCTTCGGCCTCTACCGCCTCTCCGACGAGCGCGAGCGTCTCGGTGCCGATCAGCACTTCCCCCGGTTGCGCGGCCTGCTCCAACCGCGCCGCCACGTTGACAGCGTCGCCGGTCGCGAGCCGCTCCTCGGTACCGGTGAGCACTTCGCCGGTGTTGACGCCGATTCTGCCCTCGACCCCGAGCTCCGGTAGCGCGTCGCGCATCTCCACGGCGGCGCGGCACGCGCGGAGAGCGTCGTCCTCGTGCGCAACCGGCACGCCGAACACCGCCATCACCGCATCGCCGATGAACTTCTCCACCGAACCGCCGTGCGACTCCACGATCGCCTTCATCCGCTCGAAGTAGCTCGCCAGCAGCCCCTGCAAGGCCTCGGGATCGACCGACTCGCCGAGTGCCGTCGAGCCCACAACGTCGCAGAACAGCACCGTCACCACCTTCCGGTGCGCGCTGATCGTCACCAGCCGAGGCTAGAGCATCGGCGCTTAGGATCAAACCGTGCCAGAGCCGATCGACCTCCACCATCTCGGCCGCGAGCGGATCATCGCGAGCTACCTCCTCGACACCGACGACGGGCCGGCGCTGTTCGACTGCGGGCCCTCGACGACGATCGAGGCGCTGAAGGCGGGCCTCGCCGACCGCGGCGTCGCACTCACCGACGTCCGTCACCTCCTCCTCAGCCACATCCACCTCGACCACGCGGGCGCAGCGGGCGTCCTCGTCCGCGAGCACCCCGCGCTGCAGGTGCACGTGTCGCCGATCGGCGCGCCGCACCTGGTCGACCCGGCCCGGCTGGAGAAGAGCGCGCGCCGGCTCTACGGCGACTCGTTCGACTCGCTCTGGGGCGAGCTCGCGCCGGTTCCGCAGAAGAACGTCCA
>VAXA01000220.1:0-209 GCA_005883365.1 Actinomycetota bacterium | reverse complement strand
CCGGCCCGGCTGGAGAAGAGCGCGCGCCGGCTCTACGGCGACTCGTTCGACTCGCTCTGGGGCGAGCTCGCGCCGGTTCCGCAGAAGAACGTCCACCCGGTCGACGGCCGCGTGCTCGGGCTCGAGTCGTTCCCGACGCCTGGCCACGCCTCCCACCACGTCTGCTACCTCGATCCCGACGGGACGCTCTACGCCGGCGACGCGTGCGG
>VAXA01000219.1 GCA_005883365.1 Actinomycetota bacterium | reverse complement strand
CGACGCGGAAGCCGCACGTCCTGTTGTCGTAGCCCCAGGCGAGCGTCGTCGGGGCCCAGCTTCCCGCCGAGAAGCGCTTGTACGAGTTGACCGTCGGCGCGACGAAAATCGCGAGATCCGCCAGGCACGCGATCTGCCCGGCGAGGTAGTGGCGGAAGAGGTCCGACTCGCCGGCGAAGGCGTTCTCGCCGTCGCGCCAGAGCGAGGAGTGGATGTGGCACGAGGAGCCGACCCAGTCGTGGTGCGGCTTCGCCATGAAGGTGACAGAGCAGCCGCGCTGGAACGCGATCTCCTTGAGCCCGGTCTTGTAGACGACGTGGTCGTCCGCCGCGCGCAACGCGTCGCGGAAGCGGAAGTTGATCTCGTGCTGGCCGGCCCAGGCCTCGCCCTTCGACGACTCGACCATCATCCCGGCGGCCTTCATGGACGTCCGGATGTCGCGGAGGATGAGCCTCGAGGTAGGTCTCGCGGAAGAGGAAGAACTCGAGCTCCGAGCCAAACATCGGCTCGAAGCCGAGCGAGTGCGCCCTCTCCACCTGGGCCTTCAGCACCTGACGGGGTGAGGGTGCGACCGGCGTGCCGTCGTGCCACTCGACGTCGCACTGCACCATCACGGTCGCCTCGTGCCACGGGATCCTACGCAGCGTGGAGAGGTCGGCCCGCAGCCCGAAGTCGCCATAGCCGCGCTCCCAGCTTGCGATCGCGTAGCCCGGCACGGGATCCATCTCCATTTCGAGCGCGAGGAGGTAGTTGCAGCCCTCGCCGGGGTGGCCTGCCTCGTTCTCGGACAGGAAAAACTCGGCGTCGAGCCGCTTCCCCATCAGCCGGCCCTGCATGTCGGTGAAGCAGGCGATGACCGTGTCGACGGTGCCGGCGGCGACGTCTTCCCGCAGGGACTCGAGCGTCAACATCGCCGCCGACACTACACCGGCGGCCCGGGATGGTTGCAACGTCCAAGGGAGGGCGATCACGTGAGTTCCGACGCACCCGGTGCCGCCGTGCCGATGGACGACACCGCGCAGCTGCACCGGCTCGGCTACGCCCAGGAGCTGTTCCGTTCGATGGGGGGCTTTCAGAACTTCGCGATCTCGTTCACGATCATCTCGATCCTCGCCGGCTGCCTGACGTCGTACTACATCGGGTTCAGCCAGGGCGGGCCGGTGGCGATCACGTGGGGCTGGCTGATCGTCGGCGGCTTCTGCATCTTCGTCTCGCTGGCGTTAGGGGAGATCGCCTCGACATATCCGACGGCCGGTGGTCTCTATTACTGGTCGTCGAAGCTCGGCAGCCCTGGGTGGGGGTGGTTCACCGGCTGGTTCAACCTGATCGGCCAGATCGCGGTCACCGCCGCGATCGGCTTCGGCTGCGCGATCTTCATGACCTCGCTGTTCAACCTGTGGTGGAACTACCCGAACTCATTCGGCTGGATTTACTTCCTCTACGGGTTGATCATCCTCGGCGCCGGCCTGATCAACATGTTCAAGGTCTCGATCACGGCCACGCTCAACGCGTTTTCGGCGTGGTGGCACATGATCGGCGTGGTCGTGCTCGTCGCGATCATGATCATCGTTCCGGACCATCACCAGTCGTTCAGCTACGTCTTCGGGCAGACCATCAATAACACGGGCCTGGGAGGCACGACGACCCACGGCTTCATCTACATCTACGTCTTCCTGACCGGGCTGCTGCTCGCCCAGTACACGATCACGGGCTACGACGCGTCGGCGCACATGAGCGAGGCGTCTCAGTTGTCTTCGGCTTCATCCTGCTCGTGGCCGTCACGTTCGTGATCCCGGCCACCGGGCCGTCGGATGTATCCGCCTTCATCGTCCAGCACATCTGGCAAGACTCGATGGGAAGCAAGTGGGCGGAGTTCCTCATCTTCGTCGCCGTCATCGCGCAGTGCTTCTGCACGATTGCGTCGACGACGTCCGCCTCGAGGATGATGTTCGCGTTCTCGCGTGACCGCGCCGTACCCGGACACCAGCTGTGGAAGCGGGTGTCCAAGCGGGACCGGATCCCGATCTACACCGTGTGGGCAATCTGCGCGCTGGCATTCCTGACCCCTTTGCCTGCGCTCTGGTTTGGCTTCGTCGGCTATTACGCCTCGACGGCGGTTGCCGTGATCGGGCTCTACATCGCCTTCGTGCTGCCGATCATCCTGCGGCTGCGGGCGGGCGAGAAGTTCGAGCGTGGAGCCTGGCACCTCGGCAAGTACTACAAGGTGGTCTACTGGATCGCGATCCTCTGGATCTTCTTCATCTGCATCGTGTTCCTGCTCCCGTCCTTCCAGGGCGGCATTCCGTTCAAGTCGAACTTCGACTGGAACTTGCTCAACTACACGCCACTGCCGGTCTTCGCAGCGTTCGCGCTCTTCGGCGGCTGGTACGTCATCTCCGGCCGCAAGTGGTTCAAGGGACCGGTGCGGCAGGGCGACGAGGCGGAGCTCGAGCGGATCGAGGCCGGCTTCGAGGCGTCGGGACCTCCGGCGACTTCGCCCGCGGGGCAGGCCTAGTACTTCTCAATCGGTCGGCGGGCGGGCTTCGCGCCCGCCCGCCGTGCTGCGCTCAGACTGCGGTCAACTGCGCGTCGACCGCACCGCGCCGCCTAGCCGAGACCGGCGGCGGCACGACGAGCACCGGCCGGCCCGCCGTGTGGCAGAGCGCACGGGCGACGCTGCCCATGAGTGCGGCGGTGAAGCCGCCGTGGCCGTGCGTTCCGACCACGATCAGGTCGGCCTCGACGTTCTCCGCAGTCTCGGGCGATGAGCGTCGCGACGTCCCTGTTGCCGGTGCGAATCTCGAGCGTCGCGTCGACTCCGACGCTCCGCGAGGAGCGGGGCTCCGCCTGCCCGGCCCCCTAGCAGCTCGTTCGCGTGCACGGCCACGATCCGAGAGCCGTGCTGGCCGGCCAGTTCGCGCACGTGCACGAGCCCGCCGTCGGCGAGCTTCGAGCCGTCGGTTGCCCAGACGATCGTCCTGAACATGGCTTCTGTCCTTTCCTTCGCTGCCTCGAGCATGGGCCTCGGGAGTTGCCGCTGCATCCGGAGCGCCGCGCAACCTGCCTGCGGAGTTCCCGCTGCTCCGGAGCGGGCTAGGCTCCCGCGGTGCATCGGCTGACGAAGAAGCAGGCGCGACAGATCGCGGTGCGCGCCCAGCTGCTCGACGCGCCGCGCCCCAAGGACCTGCTCACGGTCGTCCAGCGGCTGACGCTGCTGCAGGTCGACCCGACGGCGGCGATCGCGCCGAATGCCGACCTGGTCGCCTGGAGCCGGCTCGGCTCGTCGTACCGGCCGGAGCACCTGAAGCAGGCGCTCGAGGAGGAGCGGACGCTGTTCGAGTTCGACGCGCTCGTGCGGCCGATGAGCGACCTCGGCCTCTATCTCGCCGGTGCGGCCGATCGCCCGAGCTACGAACGATCGCGCGAGTGGGTGCGCGGCAACGAGCGCTTCCGGCGGGACATCCTCAGCGTACTCGAACGCTCAGGGCCGCTGGCCTCACGCGACATCCCGGACACGTGCGTCGTGCCGTGGGCCTCCAGCGGCTGGACGCACAACCGCAACGTCACGCAGATGCTCGAGTTCCTGCAGTCGCGGGGCGAGGTCGCGATTGCGGGCCGGGTGGGGCGGGAGCGCCTGTGGGATCTCCCCGGGCGCGTGTACGCCGCGGATGTCGAGATCCCGTCGGTCGAGGAGGCGGAGCGAGCGAAGAACGAGCGGCGGCTGGCTGCGCTGGGCATCGCGCGGGCACAGGCTCGCGTGATGCCGATGGAGCCGATCCACGTCGGCGAGGCCGGCGAGCCCGCCGTCGTCGAGGGCGTGAAGGGCGAGTGGCGCGTCGATCCCCGCTACCTGGACGACGGCTTCGAGGGGAGGACGGCGCTGTTGTCCCCGTTCGACCGGCTCGTTCACGATCGCGTGCGGACCGAGGACCTGTTCGACTTCGAGTACACGCTCGAGATGTACAAGCCGGCCGCAAAGCGCCGTTGGGGCTACTTCGCGCTGCCGATCCTCCACGGGGACCGGCTCGTCGGGAAGCTCGACGCCGCCGCCGACCATAAGGCCTCGGTCCTGCGGGTGAACGCGATCCACGAGGACGTGAGGTTCACGCGCGCGATGGCGGCGGCCGTTCGGAAGGAGATCGACGATCTCGCGGTTTGGCTCGGCCTCGCCGTCGAGCGATGAGTTCGGTCGCGCGGGGCCGTCTGAGCTGGCGAGATCCCCGACCGAAAGGACGACCGATGCAGAAGCTCACGACCTGGCTGTGGTTCGACACGGAGGCCGAAAAGGCCGCGGAGTTCTACACGTCCGTCTTCCCCGACGCGCGCGTCACCGACGTCTCGTACTACGGCGAGGCGGGGCCGCGGCCGGCCGGCACCGTCATGACCGTCAGCTTCGAACTGCTAGGCCGCGAGTTCGTCGCACTGAACGGCGGCTCCGACCACAAGATCGAGGGCGTCGGCGTCTCCTTCATGGTCGACTGCGAGTCGCAGGAGGAGGTCGACCGCTACTGGAGCAAGCTCGCCGACGGCGGGCAGGAGATCGCCTGTGGCTGGGTCACCGACCGCTACGGCCTCGCGTGGCAGATCGTGCCGAGGCGTTTGCGGGAGCTGCTCTCCGATCCCGACAGCGAGCGGGCGCAGCGCGCGATGGCCGCGATGCTGAAGATGACGAAGATCGAGGTCGACGAGCTCGAGCGCGCTGTGGCGGCAGCCTAGTCCTTGGCGGCCGCACCGCTTAAAATGTCGGGCGTGGCCACTGCCCAGTCCGCCACGGCCGACGCGCTCGAGCAGTACCGGCGAGAGCTGACCGGCTACTGCTACCGGATGCTCGGCTCGGCGTTCGACGCCGAGGACGCGGTCCAGGAGACGATGGTGCGCGCGTGGCGGTCGCTCGAGCAGTTCGAGGGCCGCTCGGCGCTCAAGTCGTGGCTGTACCGGATCGCCACGAACGTCTGCTTCGACGCCCTCGCCGGGCGCGAGCGGCGCGCTCGTCCGATGGATCTCGGGCCGGCGCAGGAGCCGCTGTTCGAGAACCTCGCGGAGCTGCCGGAGGTGACCTGGATCACGCCGCTGCCGACGCCGGACGAGCTCGCGGAGCAGCGCGAAACGCTGCGGCTCGCGTTCGTCGCCGCACTCCAGCACCTGCCGCCGAAGCAGCGGGCTGCGCTCATCCTCTGCGAGGCCTTGAACTGGCAGGCGAGCGAGGCGGCGGAGCTGCTCGAGACGAGCGTCGCGTCGATCAACAGCGCGCTGCAGCGCGCACGCGCGACGCTAGCCACGGCGGACGCCACCGTTCCGGCCGAGCTCGACGCCGACGCCCGCGCACTGCTCGAGCGCTATGTCTCTGCCTTCGAGGCCTACGACATCGACCGGCTAAGCGAGCTCCTGCACGAAGATGCGATCCAGTCCATGCCGCCGTACAGCCTCTGGCTGCAGGGGCGCGAGAGCATCTTCACCTGGTGGCTCGGTCCGGGCATCGGCTGCAAGGGCTCGAAGCTCGTGCCGGTCGGCCTCGTCAACGGAATGCCGGCCTGGGGCCAGTACAAGCCCGCCGCGGACGGCGGCTACGAGCCGTGGTCGGTGATCGTCCCCGAGGTCTCAGAGGGCCGGATCGTCGAGCTGACGTTCTTCCTCGACACGCAGCGGCTCTTCCCGGTGTTCGGGCTGCCAAGTCGCTTCGAGCCCGAGCGCCTCTCGTAGCCCGCAGAGGTCGAGCAGCTCCCACAGCTCGCGTGGCGCGCGGACGAGGCGCGCCCCCGTCCGGAGCCGGAGGCGCGCCAGGAAGTCGACCGTCCGCAGATCGAACGTCGTGCTCAGCTCGACGGCTCGACGACGATGAGCGAGTTGCCGTCCGGGTCGCGGAGCCAGAACATCGGCGGCACCGGCCCGCCGTA
>VAXA01000039.1 GCA_005883365.1 Actinomycetota bacterium | reverse complement strand
GGCCGGGCGGGCGCAGGCGATCCACGGGGACGCACACCTCGCCAACTGCCTGCCGGGGCCGCTCTGGCACGACTTCGAGACAGCGTGTCGCGGCCCGCGCGAGTTCGACCTCGCGGCGCTCACCCTCTCCGACGAGGTGCGCGAGGACGACGCGTCCCGCATCGCGCTCGAGGCGTACGGCGACCACGATGCGGACGTGCTCGAGGAGTGCCTCCCGGTCTACGCCGCCTGGATCTACGCGTCGTTCATGGGGGCGCTACCGCGCCGGCCGGAGCTCGGGCCGGTGCTCGCGCAGCGGCTTCAGTGGCTCCGCGCGAACTACGGCTGAGAGCTAGTCGAACCCGAGGGCGTTTGCCGCCGCCGCGACGCATTGCTCGTCCGCCGCCGCCGTTCCACCGCTCGCCCCGATCCCGCCGACGAGCTCGCCGTCCGCGAGCAGCGGGATTCCGCCCGCGTAGACGACGATCCTCGGGTCCGTCGTGTTCCAGCCCCAGTCGTCGCCGCCCGGCTGCGTGCTCTGCGAGAACTCGCCGCTCGGCGTCGCCCACGAGACGGCTGTGTAGGCCTTGCCGAGGGCCAGCTGCATCGCGCCAAGAGCTGCGCCATCCATCTGCTGGCTCGCCAGCACGTGTCCGCCTGCGTCGACCACCGCGGCCGCGAGCGACAGATCGCGTGCCTCGGCTCCCTCCCTCACGCGGGCGAGCAGCGCGAGGGCGAGGTCGAGCGACATGTGCCGCCGGGAGACGAGCCCGTCCATCGCCCGATCCTACGGTTCCGGCCCAACGGTCGCTTGGGCCAGCCTTCGGGAATGACGCCTGAAGAAGCCGTACGGGGTGCGCTGGGCCCTCGATTCCTCCTCTGCAGCCTCGTTCACCGCCTGTCACGATGGGCGCATGCGCCTAGACGAGGAGAAGCTCGAGGCCCTCCGGGGTTGGGGCGAGCGGCTGCGGAAAGCAAGTGGTGAGGAGCCCGCCGCTGTCGGGCGTGCGATTCTGATGCTCGTCGAGGAAATCGATCGCTTGCACATCGACCTTTGGCACGCGCGTATGGAACCACGCGGAGAAGCCCTTGTTTCGACAGATGAGGCCGCCGAGGACGAGGAGCAGCCGGTGGCTTCGAGCCTTCACGCGCGGGTGCACCGGATGCTTCGGCGTGACGTCCGCTCCGCAGCAGAGCCTGTGGACCAGTCTGGATCGGACACGGAAACGGGCGCGTCGACATCGCCGCAGGCTTGGATCGCTGGGTTACGGCGTCAGAAGTAAGTCGAACGACCTGTCTGCGCGGGCCGCCCAGTGCCCCGCGCCGTGACTCTCGCCCTGGGCGAGCCTGCTCTCGCCTGACGGATTCCGGCCGGCGAGAGTGAGAGGGAAATCGGGGTGCCCAGATTCGAACTGGGGACCTCTCCGACCCGAACGGAGCGCGCTACCAGGCTGCGCCACACCCCGAGACCGCGCCATAGGGTAGCGGGCGATGAGCGCCCGAGTGACCCTCCGCGCCGTCCTCTTCGACGTCGACTTCACCCTCGCGCGGCCGGGGCCCGAGCTGGGCCCGGAGGGCTACGCCCGCGCCGGCGAGCGCCACGGGCTCCGGCTCGATCCCGCCCGCTACGAGGCCGCCCGCGACGCCGCCCTCGTCGACCTCCGCCGCCATCCGGAGCTCGAGCACGACGACGAGATCTGGTTCCGCTTCACCGAGCGGATCGTGCGGGGGATGGGCGGGGACGCCGACTCGGCCTACGCCTGCGCCGTCGAGATCACGCGGGGCTGGGAGCGGCACGAGAACTTCGAGCTCTACGACGATGTGCCGGACGCGCTCGCCGCGCTCCGCGCCGCTGGCCTCCGAATCGGCCTGGTCTCGAACTCCGCTCGGGACGTGAACGACTTCGCGCGCCACCACGGGCTCGACGTCGACGCCGGCATCAGCTCCTTCCACCACGGCTGGACGAAGCCGCACGCGTCCATCTTCCGCGCAGTCCTCGACCTCCTCGCGGTCGAGCCCGCCGAGGCGGTGATGGTCGGCGACACGATCGCCGACGACGTCGAGGGCGCGCTTGCCCTGGGGATGCGCGCGATCCTGCTCGACCGCGAGGGCCTCCACCCGGATTTCGAGCCGCGGGCCGAGGCGCTGAGCGAGCTCCCGCCGCTCCTCGAGCTCGCGGGCTGAGCGCTACTTCTTGTCGGCGCGCTCGAGGAAGGGCCGGATCAGGTCGATCGGCGCCGGGAAGAGGATCGTCGACGTGTTGCCGGCGCCCAGCTCGAGCAGCGTCTGCAGGTAGCGCAGCTGCAGTGCGATCGGGTGATCCTCGATCACTACCGCCGCGTCCTTCAGCTTCTCCGCCGCCTGGAACTCGCCCTCGGCGTTGATGATCTTCGCGCGCCGCTCGCGCTCGGCCTCCGCCTGGCGCGCCATGGCGCGCGGCATGCCGCTTGGGATCTCGACGTCCTTGACCTCGACGATCGAGACCTTGATGCCCCAGGGGCCGGTCGCCTCGTCGATGATTCCCTGCAGGATCTCGTTGATCTTCTCCCGCTCGGAGAGGAGCTCGTCGAGGCTGTGCTGGCCGAGCACGGACCGCAGCGTCGTCTGCGCGATCTGCGAGGTCGCGACCATGTAGTTCTCGACTTGCACGATCGCGCTCTTTGGGTCGACGATCTTGAAGTAGGCGACCGCGTTCACCCGCACGGGCACGTTGTCCTTGGTGATGACCTCTTGCGGCGGGATGTTGAGCGTGATCGTCCGCAGGTCGACCTTCACGATCTGGTCGACGATCGGGATCTTCCAGACGAGGCCGGGACCGCGCGGCGGATCGAGCAGGCGGCCCCAGCGGAAGAAGACGGCCCGCTCGTACTCCCTCAAGACCCGGACGAAACCGAGCATGACCGGATCCTATCTCCGCACTGTCAACTGGAGCCCGTCGACGGCCTGGACCTCGACCTCCTCGCCGGGCACGAGCTCCGAGTCGTCTGCGCTGTGCGCCTGCCAGAGTGCGCCGTCGACGAAGACGAGGCCCGGTGCCCGCACCTCGGCCCTCTGACCGACCATCATTTGCACACCCGTCTCGACCGGCCGGCGCCCTGCAGCGAGCGCCTTTCCCGTCGCGAAGACCCAGAACGCACCGATCGCGCTTCCAATGCCGAGGACCAGCCACTCGTTGACCCGATAGGCGGCCGGCTCGTTTTGGAACAGCAGCGCCAGCCCGAAGCCGAGCGATATGAGCCCGCTGATCGTGAGCACGCCGTGCGTTGGTGCGTGGAGGTCGATGACCAGCAAGGCGACGCCGAGCACGATGAGAGCGAGCCCTCCCCAGCTCGGCGTGAGCACCGAGAACCCGTACAGCGCCAGCACGAGGGAGACGGCGCCGAGCGCGCCGGGCAGCACGATCCCGGGATGGAGCACCTCGAAGATGAGCCCGACGATCCCGAGCAGGAAGAGGAGGCTGATCAGGTTCGGGTCGATGATCGTGTTGAGGAAGCGCGTGAAGAAGCCGGGCTTGACGGTGTCGATCCGAGCGCCAGCCAGGTGCAGCGTGAAGGGGCGTTGCGCGTCCTTCGTCCGGTAACCGTCGAGCTTCTTGAGCAGGGCCGGGAGCGTCGGCGCGATGAAGTCGATCACGTTCATCCGCAGCGCCTCGGTCGCGGTCAGGTTCGAGGCTACGCGCACCGCCCTCTCCGGCCACTTTTTGTTGCGGTGATGCGCTGCCGCGAGGGCGGTGAGCGAGGCCACGGAGTCGTTGATCACCTTGCGGCGCAGGTCGGAGCCGAGGTTCTGGCCGCTCGAGTCGATCGGCGTCGAGGAGCCGATGTTCGTGGTCGGCGCCATGGCCAGGACGTCGGCCGCCTGCGAGACCCAGACCCCGGCCGAGGCGGCGCGGGCCCCGTCGGGCGATACGTAGACGATCACGGGCAGCCTTGCGTTCAGCTCCGCCTCGTAGATCGTCTTCATCGAGGTGGAGAGGCCGCCCGGCGTGTCGAGGAGGATCACCGCAGCGTCGTAGCCGGCGTTCGCCGCGTGCGAGAGCTGGTGTGTGAGATAGCCCTGCGTGACCGGGTTGATCTCGAGATCGGGCCCGAAGGTGATCGCGAGCACGCGCGGCTGTGAGGTCGCCCCGCCAGCGCCGCCGACGAAGACGAGGGGGGCAAGCGCGACCAATACAAGGAGTAGCGCCCGCTTCATGATGCGGCTCAGGATACGCCGCGCAGCCGATCTAGAGGCGTAATCTGTTGGCATGCCCGCCTGGGTTGCCTGGGCCATCGTCTCCGTGCTCCTCGCGGTCGGCGAGATCTTCACGCCCGGACTGTTCTTCCTCGGGCCGATCGCCCTTGCCGCCGTGGGCGCCACCGTGGCCGCTGCAGCGGGAGGCGCCGTCTGGGTGCAGGTCGTCGTCTTCGGCGTCGGGTCGTTCGCGGCCCTTGGCCTGCTGCGGCCGATCGCGCGGGCGCACCTGACGATGCCGCACGCGATCCGTACCGGCGCAGCGGCGCTCGAGGGCGCGAAGGCGATCGTCCTCCAGCCCGTCGACGGCCGGGGCGGCCGGGTCAAGATCGGTGGAGAGGAGTGGAGCGCCCGCTCCTACGTGCCCGACGAGGCGTTCGACGTCGGGACGGAGGTCGAGGTCGTGCAGATCCAGGGCGCCACGGCGCTCGTCTACAGATAGGAGCTGGAATCCCGCATGGTCGCGTTGATCGTCATCCTCATCGTCGCCGTCGTCGTCCTCGTCACCCTGGCCCGGACGATTCGCATCGTCCCGCAGGCCCGAGCCGGCGTCGTCGAGCGCCTCGGCCGTTACTCGCGCACCCTCACGCCGGGCCTCGCAATGGTCGTGCCGTTCATCGACCGCGTGCGGCCGCTGATCGACCTGCGCGAGCAGGTCGTCTCCTTCGCTCCGCAGCCGGTGATCACCGAGGACAACCTCGTCGTCAACATCGACACGGTCATCTACTTCCAGGTCAACGACGCGAAGGCGGCGACGTACGAGATCGCCAACTACATCCAGGGCATCGAGCAGCTCACGGTGACGACGCTGCGCAACGTGATCGGCGGGATGGCGCTCGAGAAGACGCTCACGTCGCGTGACGAGATCAACGGGCAGCTCCGCGGCGTGCTCGACGAGGCAACCGGCAAATGGGGCATCCGCGTCAACCGGGTCGAGCTGAAGGCGATCGATCCGCCGGCTTCGATTCAGGATTCGATGGAGAAGCAGATGCGCGCCGACCGGGAGAAGCGGGCAACGATCCTGCAGGCGGAGGGCCAGCGGCAGTCGCAGATCCTCCAGGCGGAGGGCGAGAAGCAGGCGGCGATCCTGCGCGCCGAGGGGCAGCGGCAAGCGACGATGCTGCAGGCGGAAGGGCAGGCGAAGGCGATCGAGACCGTCTTCGGGGCGATCCATGAGGGGAAGCCGGATGCCGAGCTGCTCCAATATCAGTACCTCCAAACGCTGCCGCTGATCGCGCAGGGCGAGTCGAACAAGGTCTGGATCATCCCGAGTGACCTGCAGCAGGCGGTCGGGAGGATCGTGGGAGCCGTCAAGGACATCGCGCCGCCCCCTCCGCCTGCGACAGACGGAGAGACGCCGAAGTAGGCTCTGCCGGCCTTGGTCGAACGCACCCAGGCGGTGGAGGACAAACGCCGCCAGCTCCTCGACGCCGCCGTGCGCGTGTTCGCACGCAAGGGGTTCCACGCGAGCCGGGTCGGTGACATCGCCGAGGAGGCGGGCGTGGCCCACGGGCTCCTCTACCACTACTTCAAGTCGAAGGACCAGGTGCTCGAGGCGGTCTTCCACGAAAACTGGAGCGTGCTGCTCGCGCGGATCGCGAGCGTGGAGGAGACGGACGAGCCCGCTCCCGACCAGCTCCGTCACATCGCGACGATCGTCCTGCGCACCTGGCTCCACCTACCGGACGTCGTCCGTGTCGTGATCCGCGAGTTCGGGCGCAGCCCGGAGCTGGCCGAGCGGATCGGCGATCTCGCGCAGCCGATCGACGCGATCCAGCGGGTGATCGAGCGCGGGATCGGGCGCGGCGAGTTCCGCAAGGACGTCGACCCGGTCTTCGCGGCGGCCGTGGTCTACGGCTCCATCGACGAGCTGCTCACCGGCTGGGTGCTCGGGCGGCTCCCGGCAGGGGAGGACGACGTCGCCGCAGCCGAACGGACTCTGTGCGAGGTCAGCCTGCTCGGCTTGCAGGAGCCTTAGAGACGAGCTCCGCGAAGCGGGTGGCGCCGACGTTGCCCCCCGAGAGGACGACGCCGGCGGAGCGGCCGCCCGCCTCGATCTTCCCGCTCAGCAGCGCGGCGACGCCCACGGCGCCGCTCGGCTCTGCCACGAGCTTCAGCCGGTCGAAGAGGAAGGCCATCGCCTCGACGATCTCCTCGTCGCCGACCGTGACGATCTCGTCCACCCGCTCCCGGTTCACCTCGAAGGTCAGCTCACCGGGCTCGGTCGCCTGGAGCCCGTCCGCGATCGTGCGGGGGACATCGATCCGAACGCGCTCGCGGGCGGCGAGCGAGCGGCGCGTGTCGTCGCCGGCCTCGGGCTCGACTCCGACCACGCGGATCCCGGGCCGCAGCGCCTTCGCCGCGGTCGCGCAGCCTGCGATCAGGCCACCCCCGCTCACGGGCACGAGCAGGAGCTCGAGCTCGGGCGCCTCCTCGAGCAGCTCGAGTGCGACCGTCCCCTGGCCGGCCATGACGAGCGGGTCGTCGTACGGCTTGACGAGCTCGAGTCCGCGCTCGGCGGCGAGGTCGGCGCCGATCTCCTCGCGGCTCTCCGTCCAGCGGTCGTAGGTGACGATCTCGGCGCCGTAGCCGCGCGTCGCGTCGAGCTTTGCGGCCGGAGCGTCCTCGGGCATCACGATCGTCGCCCTCGAGCCGCGGAGCGCCGCCGCGACGGCAACGGCCTGGGCATGGTTGCCAGAGGAGTAGGCGAGGACGCCGCGCCTCAGCGTGTCGTCACCGAGGGACGAGATCTTGTTGTAGGCGCCGCGGAACTTGAAGGCGCCGCCGCGCTGGAAGCACTCCGCCTTCACGTACACGCGCGCGCCGGTCCGCTCGTCGAGCGTTCGCGAGGTGACGACCGGCGTGCGGTGGGCGACGCCCGCGAGCCGCTGCGCCGCGCGCTCGACGTCCTCCAGCTCGAAGCTCATCTGCACGGAGGCGTGCCACGGCGGAACAGGCCGAATCCCCACAGCCGGCCGGCGAACAGGTAGTACGCGGTGCGCGCGTGGGCGCCGTCGCGAACGAGCGCCTCGTAACCCCCGCACGTGACCGTCCGCGTCGCGCCGACGAGCAGGTGCACAGCGAGTGGCGTCGAGCCGAATCGGAGCTTGTCCGGAGCGTGCCAGCCCGTGGGACGCCAGAGCGTGTAGACGCCGGAGACGCGGCCGCGCTCGAACTCGACGGCCAGACCGCGCTTGTCGAACGGCCGGTACGTGAAGTACCACGTCCGCCGCGCGCAGGAGCGGCAGGTGCCGTAGAACCGGCCGAGTGCCGCACGGATGGTGCTCGGCGATTCCCCCAGCCGGACGCCGCCGAGCGAGCGTCCGGGCACGAGCGTCCCAGCCTTCGGCAGCCCGGCCGCCGCCGCGGGCGCGGCGATCATGAGCACGGCCACTGCGCTGGCCACGAGCCTCCGCCTCATATGCTCGTGAGTATGTCGCTCTGGGACGCCGTCGCAGATCTCGAGGTGCGAGTCGACGGCTACGCGCTCCGGCGGCGCGAGTCGCACACGCCGTCCGGCTGGACGCGCGTGACGACGACGGTCGTCCTCGAGGGAGACGGAATGACGGGCGAAGGCGAGGACGTGACCTACACGGCGGACGACCATGACCACGTGCCGGAGGGCCTGATGCTGGCCGGGACCTGGAGCCTCGACGATCTTTCACGCCAGCTCGACGAGCTCGAGCTCTGGGACGGCGACCCCGGCAACCACACGGGCCAGGACCACCGGCGCTGGGCCTTCGAGAGCGCGTCGCTCGACCTTGCGCTCAGGCAGAACGAGCGCGGCCTCGGCGAGGCGCTCGGACGGGAGGAGCGTCCGATCCGTTTCGTCGTCTCGACCCGCAGTGCGCCGGAACGATGGCTCGAGGTCGCTCCCGGGCTCGAGTTCAAGCTCGATGCCGAGGAGGACTGGGACCGACCGCTCCTGCGGCGGCTGCGCGAGCTCGACCGCGTCCGGGTCGTCGACCTGAAGGCCTACTACCGCGGCACGAGCGTCGACCTTGCGCCCGATCCCGAGCTCTATCGCGCGATCGTCGAGGAGCTCCCCGACGCGATCGTCGAGGACGCGTGGCTCGAGGACGGCCTACGCGACGCGCTCGCCGGCGCGGAGGACCGTCTCAGCTTCGACGCGCCCGTCCACTCCCTGAGCGATCTCGACGGGCTGCCGCTCGAGCCGCGCTGGCTGAACATCAAGCCGTCCCGGTTCGGCACCGTGCGTGGGCTGTTCGAGACGATCGAGGCCTGCGAGGAGCGGGGAATCCAGCTATACGGCGGGGGCCAGTACGAGCTCGGGCCGGGACGGCTGCAGATCCAGCGGCTCGCGAGCGTCTTTTATCCGGACGGCCCGAACGACGTCGCCCCGTCGGCATACAACGAGGGCGAGCCGCGCGCAGACCTGCCGCAGAGCCCGCTCCCGCCCCCCGAAGGCCCGGGCCTCTCCTAGCGGAACGCGTTCTCGCCGGTCAGCGCCTTACCGACGGCGAGCGTGTGCACCTCGTGCGTGCCCTCGTAGGTGAGCACCGACTCGAGGTTGTTCATGTGCCGGATCACCGGATACTCGAGCGTGATCCCGTTGCCGCCGAGCACCGTGCGCGCCGTCCGGCAGACCTCGAGTGCGGCCCGGACATTGCCCATCTTCCCCATCGAGACCTGCTCGGGCCGCAGCGTTCCCTCGTCCTTCATCCGGCCGAGGTGCAGGGCGAGCAGCGAGCCGCGGTTCACCTCGAGCGCCATCTCGGCGAGCTTCTGCTGCGTCAGCTGGTACCCGGCGATCGGCTTACCGAAGACGATCCGCTCCTTCGCGTAGTCGAGCGCGGCCTCGAAGCAGGCGCGTGCCGCGCCCATCGAGCCCCAGACGATGCCGTGCCGCGCCTCGTCGAGGCAGGAGAGCGGGCCGCGCAGGGTCGAGATCTCGGGGAAGCGGTTCTCCTCGGGCACGCGCACGTCGCGCAGCACGAGCTCCGACGTGACCGATGCGCGCAGCGACATCTTCTTGTGCATCTCCGGTGCCTCGAAGCCCTTCATGCCCTGCTCGACGAGGAAGCCGTTGATCTCGCCGTCCTCCGTGCGTGCCCAGACGACGGCGATGTCGGCGATCGTCCCGTTCGTGATCCACATCTTCGTGCCGTTGAGGATCCAGTCGGAGCCGTCGCGCTTCGCCGTCGTGCGCATCGACCCTGGATCGGAGCCCGCGTCCGGTTCGGTGAGTCCGAAGCAGCCCAGCGCCTCGCCCGCGTGCATCGGCGGCAGCCAGCGCTGTTTCTGCTCCTCGGAGCCCCAGCGCCAGATCGCGAACATCGCGAGCGAGCCCTGGACGGAGACGAAGCTCCGGATGCCGGAGTCGCCGGCCTCGAGCTCCATGCACGTCAGCCCGTACGCGACCGAGCTCGCGCCCGGCAGGCCATAGCCCTCGAGGTGCATCCCGAACAGGCCGAGGCGCCCGAACTCCTGGGCGAGCTCCTTGGGAAGGATCGCCTGCTCGAACCAGTCCCCGATGTCGGGGAGGATCCGCTTGCGCACGAAGTCGCGCACGGTGTCGCGGATCGCCCGCTCCTCG
>VAXA01000040.1:14215-14544 GCA_005883365.1 Actinomycetota bacterium | reverse complement strand
CCCTGCACGGGCTCGAGCACGATGCACGCGACCGACTTCGGGTCGACGTCCTGCGCGAAGAGGAGCCCGAGGCTGGCCAGCGCGTCCTCGGTCGAGACGCCGCGGAACGGGTACGGCGCGGCGGCGCGGTGGACGTCGGTCGCGAGCGGCCCGAAGCCCTGCTTGTAGACGAGCTTCGCCGTCATCGCCATGGTCAGACTCGTGCGCCCGTGGAAGGCGCGATCGAAGACGACGACGCCGGGCCGTCCGGTCGCGGCGCGGGCGATCTTGACCGCGTTCTCGATCGCCTCGGCGCCCGAGTTGACGAGGATCGACTTCGTCTCGGCGGC